>CAMHMG010000117.1 GCA_946186175.1 uncultured Clostridia bacterium
TTATTCCATTATTTATATTTTAAGTATTTTTTAAACATTTTTTCATATTTAGCCTGTACTGAAGGATATGCTTTTGTTTTCGGACTCTTACGGTTCAACTTATGTAAATTACTCTTTTTAAATACCTTCATTTTTTTAGAACTAATATCAAAATAACTCAACCTTACACATCCAGTAATGGCATTCTCCTCTACCTTCTCTATATTCTTTCCAAAATAAAGTTTATTTAATTTTTTATAATTATATAATGCCTTCTCCCCGACAACAGTCACCTTATACTTATTTCCCGAAATATTTACAGTTGACGGTATAGATACTTTTTTTGCACTGCTGTCAGTACCGCCAATGAACGCTGCTGTCTTCTTCTTTTCATCTAATACCCGGTATATTCCCTTTCCGGATATCTCCGTATGTGACTTCTTACTTCCCGAAAACAGTTTCTGGTACTGTGCCTTGAGCTTCGCCGAACTCGGATATACGATATTCTGTGCAGGCACGCTGCCAAAAGCTCCCTTTCCGACCGATTTCAATTTCTTATTATTACTAAGATTAATCTTCACTCCTGCCGAACATCCGCTGAATGCATAGTCACCGATAGAATCGATCACATATACATCATTATTAATTCTGATCTGGGTAGTTCCAAGATTCACCTCTGACATATTATTATTATATAGTCCTGTACATTTAACAGTACGTTTATCTGTACTCGTGATGATACAAACCATTCCATCAACCTTAGCCTGTGAACCTATCTTAATATCCTGCTTCGGTATAGTTTCCGTATTTGTCTCGCCACATCTCGTACATGTATAAACAATTGTTCCTTCATTCAGCACAGTTGCTTCTGTTGTCACCTCTCCGCCATTCCATGTATGACTACAGGTAAGTTTAGGTATAGTCTCTGTCTTTGTTGTTCCACAAACAGTACATGTGTAAGTTTTAATACCTGTTGTCTTTACCGTTGCAGGCTTAGTTACAACTCCGCCATTCCATGTATGTACTGTATGTGCCGCAAGCTTTGCTATTGTTTCTGTCCTTGTCTCTCCACATATCTGACATGTATAAGTCTTTACACCTTCACTCGTCGTTGTTGCCGGCGTTGTCACCACTCCATCATCCCACGAATGACTATGAGTATTTATAAGTCTCGGAATTGCTTCTGTCTTTGTCGCCCCACATATCGAACAAGTATAGGTGCTTTCTCCTTCACTTGTCACCGATGCCGGTATTGTCACCACTCCTTCACCCCAATCATGTGTACACTCATGTGGATAAACACCGCTATCACTTGCATATTCCCAGGCATCACTTCCTCTATTCGCAATTACTTCTACATTATCAGAACCGTCAAATACGAAATCACCAAATAATACATTATCTCCCTTGAACACTACGTCCTGTAGATTGGTACAATCAGCAAACGCTTCATTACCAACAGAAGTGATATTTTCACCTACTGTAATTCTGTTCACAAAGTTATTTTCTGCAAATACCCTGTCCCCAATTTCTGTTACTTTTGTTCCATATATTGTTTCCGGAATAACAACTTCATTCTCATATCCCGTATATCCGGTTATAACAATTGTATTATCTCCTTTTATCTCATATTTATAATCTCCGTATGTATACTCATTAACATAAGCGTATGGGATATCATTAGTATCCGCATAGCTCTCTGCTGTCGAACCTTCATATACTTCAAGCGTTAACTCTTCACATCCATCAAATACATAAGAATTTATCGTCGTTACCTGTTTTGGCACACGGACCGTCTCAAGAGCCTGACAATTTTCAAATGCCCGATATTCAATTACATTTACAGTATTAGGAATTGTCACCGTCTGCAATGTACTGCAGTTTCTGAAAGCACATTCCTTGATGGTCACAACCCCATAAGGTATTTCATAGTTAATGCCCACTGCTTTAGGCGGACATGTATATAAGGCTGTAATATCTTCATTATATAGTACTCCGGCTATACTTACAAAATATAAATTATTAGAATCTACATTGATCGCCTCAAGATTATTACATCCATAAAATGCGGATGAATCAATAGTTTTGATATTATTAGATATCTTAATTACCTTTATATTATCATTATTATTAAATGCCTCCGGACCTATAGCGGTTACTGTATAACCATTATATGTTTGCGGAACAACTACCGATGCAGCGGTTCCCGTATATGAATACACCTGATATGTACCGTCTGATAATAGAGAAAATGTAAAATTGCTTGTGTCATCATCTTCTTCAAGCACAGGAATAATTTCTGTCTTGGTTGCACCACACTTGGTACATGTATATGTCCTAACACCGGTCGAGCTTGTTGTCGGTTCTGTTGTAACTACCCCATCATTCCATGTATGTATGCATTCTTCCTCTGTTATATATTGATACGACAATTTATTCGTATCTGCATATGTTTCAGCATAAGAACCCTCTGCCACATAGAGAACTAATGAGTCAGAACAACCTGTGAAAACACCACTTGATATGCTTTCCACCGATTCGGGTATAGTAATACTTTCAAGGCTGGTACAATAGCTAAAGGCATAACTCGATATGGTCTTAACTGATTCAGGTATATTAATGCTTTCAAGATTAGAACAATAGTAGAATGCATAGCTGCCAATAGATGTTACCGTACTCGGAAGGGTAACACTTGTAATGCTTTTATTATACTCAAATGCATCTGAGTATATAGAAGTTACAGCTTTACCATTGTATGTTTCCGGAACGACAACCACAGCATCCGTTCCTGTATATGATTTCAACTGATATGTTCCGTCTGCCAATTCAGTAAAAGTAAAGTCACTTGTATCATCTTCTTCCTCAAGCATAGGAATATCTTCTGTCTTGGTCTCGCCACACTTAATACATGTATATGTCATTATACCTGTCGAGCTTGTTGTCGGTTCTGTTGTAACTTCACCATCACTCCATGTATGCTCACATTCTTCTTCTGTAATATAATTACATGTAAAACCCTTTGCTTGTGCATATGAATCAGCATAAGAACCTTCTTTTACATTAAACACCAATGAATCAGAACAAGCATTGAAGGCATAATCTGATATACTTGTAACAGATTCAGGTATAGTAACAGTTTTCAGATTAGTACAATAATTGAATGCATAATTGTTTATTGTCGTTAATGTGCTCGGAATCGTTACATCTGTAAGGGATGTACAACTCCCAAACGCATAACTGCCTATTGTTGTTACTCCGTATGGAATCGTTACATCTGTAAGGGATGTACAATAATAGAAAGCATAAATGTCTATCGTCGTTACCCCGTACGGAATCGTTACATCTGTAAGGGATGTACAACTATAGAATGCATATTGACCAATTTTTGTTACCCCAGATGGTATTTCAATACTTTCAACCGAGCTACAATACTCCATAAATAGATTTGGTATTTCTGTTATATTCTTTGACAATTTTACTTCCGTAAGATCAGAGCAATAATACAACACATATTCGCCAATACTTGTAACCGAATCAGGAAAAGAAATTGAAGTCAGATAAAACATATTAGAAAATGCTCTTTCCTCAATAGTTTCAACGCCATCAGGTATTATAACCTCCTTAAAATCACTATTATAAAATGCATTATTTTTTATTGTCTTTACACCATCTGATATCGTATATGAATCAATACCTGATTTGAGTGCAGTATATAAAACAGATTTATCTTTACTATAAATTGCTATTCCATCAGTAGAAAAATTAAGATTATCTTCGTCAATTATTATTTCTTTCAAATATTGATGAGATCCTTGAAATATTTCCGATCCAATCTCTTCTACATTTACTCCAAACTTAATAGACTTAAATTTTGATTCTCCAAATGCATAGTTGCCAACATTCTTAAGGCTAGCAGGCAATACCAACGAGGCATCCTCCGGACCAGCTCCATACAACCCGGAATTTCCAATAGCTTCAATAGAATCCGGCAGTGTATCACTGCCAAGCTCTGTATATGCAAGTCCATAATCACCAATCTCCTTAACAGTAATAGGTATTGAATATTCCCGCAGATCACGTATAGGGGCTGCTATAACCTTTGTTTTTTCTTTATCAAACAGCAGTACTCCGTCCGAACAGAAGTTGGTATTTTCCGGATCTACAGAAAATAAATCCAAACTAACAGAACTAAAAGCACTTTCATCAACATAGCTTACATTTTTTCCAAGATTCAGTTCTTTCAATGATGAACATGATCGAAATGTATTATTATGAATACTCTCTAAGCTTTCCGGTAAAATAACTGTTTCCAGATTACTGCATAAGTTGAATGTATAACTCAGACTTGTGATTCCCTCCGAAACTGTTACACTTTTCACAGTTGTATTATAGTAAAATGTATCATAAAGCTGTCGAACGCTATATCCATCTATCTCAGACGGCACAGTGACTGTTTCATCTGTGCCATTATATTTTGTCAAATCGACCGTTCCTTCCGAATTCACATAATATGTCCAATCTCCACTTGTAGTAGCATATACAGGCTTAGAAAGGAAGATTAGTCCCATCACAATCAAACATAGATATAATATTCTGGATAGATAAATATTGTTTTTATTAATAATCTTTTTGTTTTTCATTATTTTCTCCTCTCTGATACCTGTTTCTCGTCATTCTTTGAGGTTAGTTAATCCTACCAATCAACATTAACCTTATCACTCTTCTTCTTCACCTTAATATTTGAATCTGATTTTTTGCTACTCTTCTTTTTCGACTGTGTAGAATTATTATTATTACTTCTCGTCGAACTCTGCGTACTTCTCACAGTTACACCACTGCTCACAACAACCTCAATTTCCGAGCCTTCCTTGATCTCTTCACCAACCTGAGGATTGGTTCTTATTACATTGCCCTTCGCTATAAGGCTGCTCTCTTCATATGTTGTCTTGACAACAAGTCCCTGTTCTTCAAGAGCTTTGACAGCCTCTTCCTCGGTCTTATCTAAGACATTGGCTATGTTAACCATCGGAATGGCTCCGCTGCTCACCACAACTCCAATAACCGAACCGGCATTACCCGCCTGTCCGGCTTCTATACTCTGCGATATGATCGAACCCTGCGGCACATCATCGCTCGCTTTCATCTCCGTTTTCTGTATATATAAATGATTCTGCTTTGCCAGTTCTCTGGCCTCATCAAAAGTTTTGCCTGTAACATCGGGAACTGTAATCTGCTCATCACCCGAGTAACCCGCACCTGAGGATAATACAAGCTTTAAGGTATTGCCTATTCCTATCTCCTGGGAAAGATCCATGTCTTTTCCATCCTCATCCTTGACACCGACAATCGCTCCCGCTGCAAGTTCACTTTCAGCCTCTTCCGTCTCATAGTCGAAACCGTCAAGAGTCTGTTTGACATCATCAGGTGTGAATCCTATTATATTATTGAGTAATCTTCTCTCTTTTCCAAGACTTACGATTACCTCGATCGTTTCTCCCTCTTCAGCTTTGGTACCCTGGCTGACACTCTGTGTAATAATAAGGTTCTCTGCCATTGTATCAGAATAACTATACGCCGCCTGCTTCATTGTCATTCCGATATCTTCAATCGTCACCACAGCGTCATCATAATCAACGCCTGTCAGATCAGGAACATATGAGTAACCCATTCGACCGTTGCCGGTAATGATTCCCACATTGCCAATAACTCCCGTAGCAAGCAATACTGCCAGAACAACAACTACCGCAGCAGCAGAACCCACACCGATCTTCATAGGCTTTGTCCAATGTCCCGTATCATTCTTCTTCTTTGTTGTCTTATTTCTCTTTGTATCCTCTCGCTCCAATTCCTGAACAAACTGAGACATAGTTCTGGTTCGATCAGATATCTCTAACTGCATTGCATTCATCAATGCGTTTTCCATTCCCGAGCTGATCTTCACTCCCATTTTAGAAGGCGGTTTCACCTCATCCTGACTCTCTCTTTCCATGGAATCCTGCGGTTCAACTCCTGTTATCATCCAGTATATTGTAGCCGCCAGTGCATATACATCCGTCCATGAGCCCTGATTACCTTTGCTTTGATATTGCTCCGGCGGTGCAAAACCCATCTTGACAATTACCGAAAGACTTCTGCTCCTTCCTACCGTCGCAGTTCTTGCCGCGCCAAAATCAAGTAACTTTATATCCCCGTCCTTTGTTATAAAAAGATTATCAGGTGCAATATCTCTGTGTATAATTGATTCTTTATGAACTACATCTAATGCTTTTGCAACAGGCACGGCATATTCAAGCGCCTGTTCAACACTGATTTTCCCTTCTCTTTTCAGTTTTTCTTTCAGGGTTTCACCTTCAAGATATTCCATGACAATATATGCAGTTCCATTCTCATCAAAAGCATCATATATTTGAACAATATGATCTAAGTTCTGGAACTTTGCAAGCCGCTTTGCCTCATCAACAAACTTTTCTATACCCTTCTGAAACTGTTCCTCTTTCTCTCCTGAGAAAACCGTCACCTCAGTCTGTCCCGGAACTCTTGTCGAAAACTCACCGGGCAGATACTCCTTAATGGCAACCTTCTTATTGAGAACCTGATCCAGCCCAATATAGGTCACACCAAATCCGCCATATCCTATTGCCTTACCGACAATATACTTTCCGTTGATCACCATTCCGGGTATTAAATGATATGCTTCAACGGGCTGCGTACCCGGAACATAACCACAATGCGGACACTTCTTTTCAGTTTCATTAAATTCTTCCATACATCCCATACACAAACGCATATCTTTTACCTCACCATATAAATCCTATTCACTCACCAATCAATTGGCAGATCGTATATATTAATCCATACTTCACAGATACGATATATCAATAGTTCATCATTTGTAATCAGCCATCACATCATCTAACACTGAAAACGCACTTCTGATCGAATCCCTATGTTCTTTATCAGAATTAGCGTTAACAGAAAAAGCATCAGATTCGTCAACCCCATCTTTATGTCCCTCAAGATGAAGATAATTCTGTTCTTTATACGAAACAAGATACTCTACAAATATATTGGCAGCTTGCCTGTCTTTTCTCTTCAATCCCTTGGCAACACTAAATGTGGTCGTATATACAGGCTCTGCTCCGTCAATCACCGATATGTTAAGCTTTCCGGCTACTGACTCTTTTTGCTCCTCATATGTACCATATATCTGCTTCTTGACCATCTCATAATCCAGGCTGCTTCCATATAGATATACCTGTTCCGAACCTTCTAGTTTTGAGATTTTATCTGTAGTCAATCTCCCCTCTTCCGAACCTTCTACTGCATCGGCATTAACCGTTTCCTGATAATTCTTGCCAATAGAATATGCAACCGGAACAGAATAACCTATAGGTATTCTCTTGTCATCATCAGACTCATTTTCGATAAAATAGTACTCCAGTGATTCATCACCATCAATCAATTCATCTATAATATTCTTCGTGTCTTCAGCATATTCCAAAACCTGATCGGTAACATTAGTACTCTCAAAAACAGCCGGAGCATTGCCCTTTTCAAAAGCATCTAACAGTTTATCCGAATACTCTCCGGCATCTACAGTCTCAATATTGACTTTAACTTTAGAATAATCCTCAGAGAAAACTTCACCGACAGCTGATGAATAATAATCTTTCAATGCCTGTGCATCTTCTCCTTCATCTACACAAATCCATACATCAATGTCTCCCTTCAAAGAGTCAGCATCTGTACCGTTTATCCTGTATGCCAATATACCAAGGCACACCAAAAGAAACATTATTGATGCGATCAAACTTCTTCTCCTTCGTGTTTTCCGCCTCTTGATTTCTTCCTGTAACTCAAGAACCTTCTTCTTATTAAGAAGTGCATCCTCTAATTCCTGTGCTGATTGAAATCTATAGTTAATATTGATCGCCATTGCACGCATAATAGCAGTATTGAGATGTTCAGGCATATTTCTTAGGATCTCCTTAGGTTCCTTAAGATCATCCTTCTTAACTCTATCTGTAGATTCTTCCGGAACAATACCTGTAACTGCCCTGTACAAAGTTGCTCCCAATGCATATATATCAGTCCACGGACCCTCCTGTTTTCCACTTGACCTGTATTGCTCCGGTGGAGCATATCCCGGCTTTAATGTGACAAATCTTGACTGATCCGTTCTGTCCGAAAGTCTTGCGGCACCAAAGTCCAACAGTTTTATCTTTCCGTCCTCTAGTACAAATATATTATCCGGCGCTATGTCTCTATGTACGATTCCCTCTCCGTGAATAGCTTTCAACGCCCTTGACACGGCAACACCTATCTCTATAGTCTTTTCCGGAGTCATCGAAAGACGATTTCTGTTCTTGTCAAGCAACTTGTCCTTGAGGGTAGTCTTTCCAAGGTATTCCATTACAAAATAAGCAGTGTTATTCTCCTCAAAATAATCGAAAACGTTAACCACGTTTTCATGTTTTGAAAACTTTGCAAGATTCTGTGCCTCGTCCAAAAAACGTTCAAGTCCAAGATAAAAACCTTCTTTTCTCTGACCTGAATAAACAATTATTTCCGTCTTGCCAGGCGTACGATTAGCAAATTCAATCGGGAAATACTCCTTAATACATACCATATGATCAAGCTGCTTATCCCATGCTTTGTATACGACTCCAAATCCTCCATGACCAACAACTACACCTATAATATATCTGTCCGCCAGAACAGTACCGGGATACAAATGATTGATCACATCGGGCAAAGATTTGACATAATAACCACAATGTGGACAAATCTCATATTCATCAGAAAACTCTTTCATACATTGATAGCAGCGCATCATCTTACTCCATTCTTGTCATTAAAACTCTCAGCTCTTATTACTTGTTAACAGAAACCTTTCTTCTCCATCGCAAATACTGATTACCGTACCGGGCATCACCACTTCACTTCGGTTCTTACCCAAACGTTCTCCACTGTCTTTATATGTACCCTGAGTAGATTGATCCATAACATAAAATGAATTAGTCGGCTCAAAATATCTTACAACACAATGTTTCCTGCTCACGGCAGGATTAGCTAATACTATATTAGCAGTCACCGGATCTCTTCCTATAACAATCTGTTCATCTGCATATATTGAAAATGAAAAACCTTCAAACTCACCACCCACACATATTATTTCAGCAGGCGCTTTTTTCTCCATCTGATCAACATCACTTCCATCCATTTCCAGTCCCCCTCTATTAAAACATTTTTTTACATTCTCCATTTAATTATATAATATTATATATATATAAGTCAATTTTGATTTTAATAATATCAGCACAAAAAACCGTGTATGATATTTTCTTCATTATCATCATACACGGTATAGATAAAAATATATTAGATTGTAAAATTTGACAATAACTTTGTAATTATTGTTTCACATTCTTCTAAGATCTATTGCAATAAGTATTTACAGATAACTCTTAAGCTTGTCCACCATATCGAGTTTCTCCCAAGGAAGGT
>CAMHMG010000118.1 GCA_946186175.1 uncultured Clostridia bacterium
ATGTCAGACCTTCTTAAGGTATAATTCCGACACAAATCCATCATTCTCTTCATCAACAGATTTGTGATTGTAACATTCAAATCCTCCCATCTGCATTTCCATAAAGACTTTTGAAAGATATAGACCAAGTCCGGAACCCTGCTTTCCGGCAGCATTTTGACCACGGTAAAATTTCTCTGTAACCTTATCTAAATCTTCATCAGGAATACCTTTTCCATAATCTCTTATCGTTATACAAAGGTATTGATTTTTTGCGTTATTATTAGAGTTATTATCCTTTTCACCGGTACCTCTTGAGCTTATATCTTTTTCATAGCTTTCTTTGTCAATCTTTTCTTTTGTATCTCTTTCTGTTAACGTATTTTTCCCATAAGCATTTATAATTTCTCTCACCCTATATGTTACAGTAATATCCGTTCCAGCATACTTAGCAGAATTACCGATAATATTACCGATAACCTGCTCCATTCTAAGCTCATCCATATATACTAAGCATTCCGGCAGTTCATTCTCTACTATAATATTGCCAAACGAAGACAGCTCGTCAAAGAAATGAGATATAGCTCTTGAATCGGTTTCCACAGGCTTAACATCCAATTCTTCAAGCTCTTCAAGCGTTGCCTGAAACATATTACTTATCAATTCATCAATAGTATCTGCCTTATTAGAAATATAACCTAACTTTTCCAGTATACTTTGTGTATTTCTCTCTTCAGCTGATATATTACCGTCCTGCTGATCATTTTCTTTTTCTGCTTTCTTACCAATTTCACCAAACCGCATCTTCTCCTGCATTTCAAGCACTTCGCAGGTTGCCTTAATGGTCGCGACAGGTGTCTTGATATCATGAGACAACTGTGCCACCAGCTCTTTCTTGCTCTTCTCCGCTTTTGCCTCACGCATTTTAGAAGCAGCAATTTCCTCTCTCATAACATCGAAACTCTCAGTATAAGCACCAAAAATATTAGTTCTGTGCATAGGTAGTGCAACATCAAGATTGCCTTTAGCAATCTCACCCGAAAAATGTTCAAGTTCATGAAACGGTCTTATATAATTATAGTAAAGTATGAATATAAATATATATCCCGCTGCCAACAATGCAATCCAGACATATATGATATTCCTTCTTACATTATCTTTCGCAAGAGAAAATGCATTTTCTTCCGATGCAAAGCATATCTTACCAATAGAAACATCATTCCCGGAATCAGGTGCAAGATCCACAACCAAACCATAATCCCCATAATATTCATAAAGCCTGGCCATATATTCGGGATCATCATTCAATATGATTTCACATTTACACTGTTTTTCAATGTCTTCAACCGCAATTCCATCATAATATGAATCTTTAACCTGTTCAATTATATCGTTATAATATACCATATCCCGCTTTGAGAAATCATCCTGCCCAAATGAGCCGATCAAAAACTTCAACATAACAAGCATGGCTACAGTATATATTAGTGCTATCCATCTTATTTTCATGTCATTTGTCTCCCGATAATTACTAAGTAAACAGTCATCACTAAACTCATATCATAGTGTGACAAAAAGTACTTATGACGCCCATATCAAATTCTATAATTCCAATATATATCCTGTTCCCCAGATAGTCTTGATAAGTTTAGGATCGTTAGGATTGTCCTCCAGCTTCTCTCTAAGCTTTCTTATATGTACATTCAAAGTTCCGTCAGAAAAGAACGAATCTCCCCACACCTCATCAAACAGAGTCTCCTTGTTAACGATCGTGTTCTTATGCTCATATAGGCATTGCAGAAGAGCGAATTCCTTGGCTTTAAGCGGAATCTTCTCCCCATTCGAGATCACAGACATTGTTGAAGCATCAAGACTTATAGAAACAATGCTCCCATTTGCATCCTTCATACTCTGCTTAACGCTCTCAATCTCAGCCAGTTTCTCCTTCTCCATATTCTCAATCCTCTTAAGATTGACTTTGACCTTGGCAAGCAATACAGAAAGGTTATACGGCTTCTTCACATAATCATCTCCGCCAATAGATAAAGCAATCAAGACGTCATCATCACTCTGTCTTGCGCTGATAAACAGTATAGGAAGCTGTTTATCCTCTCTTATCTTACGGCATACATCAAACCCCGATTTATCACCCAGATTGATGTCAAGAAGCACGAGATCAACATCATTTTCTTCAATAAATGACAGCGCATCCTCTCCGTTATCTACATATGCAGATGTAACATCAAACATCTGAAAATACTCACCTGTCATCTTTGCAAGTTCTATTTCATCATCGACTATAAGACAATTATAATGTGCCATTATTCAAACCCCTTCCTCTTCTTAGCCACATCTATAAGCTCCTTCGACTCGTCAAACGACTTGGCAAGATACTCATTCTGCCACTCTTTTCCCTGTTTCTCGGTTTTCTTGATCTCTTCCCATGCCGCATGACGTTCTTCATCCGTAGCATATTCCACTCCTGCAAACACATGTGGATGCCTTCGTTCCATCTTATCACTTATTGTTCTTGCCACATCTTCAAAGTTGAAAAGCCCCTCTTCCTCGGCTATACACGCATGCATAACTACCTGTAACAGCAGATCACCAAGTTCTTCTCTCAGATTATCTGCATTTCCGGTACTATCCAATATGTTAATTCCACACACAACCTCTGCAGCCTCTTCAACACAGGCAGCCTTAAGGCTTGAATGTGTCTGTGCCCTGTCCCACGGACATCCGTCCTCAGCGCGAAGCCGTCTTACTACTTCCTTTAATCTATCTATTTCTGACATAATACTATTCCCTCCTTTCAAATTATGATCAAAATCATACTGTAAGCAACCACTTAATTATATTTCATGAAATGTCCATGTTTCAAAACTAACATTTATTTGCAAAACCAAATAATATATGATATGGTTTACTTTGTATATTTTGTATTAAATAATCAATAACCGGAGGATAAATATGGATAATCTACAAGAACTTGATTCTAACATACTTGTATACATTCAGGAACATATTCGCAATGCTTCCCTGTCTAAATTCTTCATACCGGTTACACATCTTGGAGACTGGGGACTTATTACAATTCTTGTAATAATTCTGCTTCTTATGACACCAAAGCACCGACGCACTGGATATATGTGCATATTGGGGCTTATTCTTGATGCCCTTGTAATCAATCTTTTGATAAAGCCTGCCGTAGGTCGTATGCGTCCATATGATGTCATCAAGAACTTTAAAGCGATCGTTCCACTGTTTTCCGACAAATCCTTTCCTTCAGGCCACACTGCCGCCACATTTGTCGTTGCAGTGATCATTTTCAAAACCATGCCCAAAAGATATGGTATATTTGCTTTAATAATAGCAAGTCTTATAGGTCTTTCAAGACTATATGTCGGAGTACATTACCCTACCGACGTTCTGTGTGCCGCGATCATCGGCTCATTAATAGGAGTATTAACAGTCAAACTCTATCGTTCTATCGAGACTCGTTTAAAGAAAAAACGTAAAAAATAGTAAAACGAAGCCTCCGTCATCAGTCAAATTCCAATGAAAATATTATATCAAATTTTCAGTATTTTTCCATTGAGAAAAGCGTAAAAATTTGGTATTATATTGTTATGTTTTTGTTGATAATTTTTATCAATTTTTGTTCATGATAATTTTTTTCATTTCCATGAACACAGCACAATTAAACTGCTGACAGGTCCGACTGTTATTAGTATTATTTTTATTACACTTACAAGGAGGATAATCTATGGGGAAGTTAAATGCTGCCGCAGTAACTAAGATTGAAGAAATCTGTGACCGCTACAAAGATGAAAAGACGCCGCTTATGATGATATTAAGCGACATCCAGAACGAGTACGGATATATTCCGTTAGAGGTGCAGGAACTGGTATCTGAAAAAACCGGTATATCTGTTGCGGAAATATACGGGGTTGTTACATTCTATTCTTTCTTCTCTCTCACACCTAAGGGAAAATATGTTATCGGATGTTGTCTTGGAACAGCATGCTATGTCAAAGGTGCACAACAGGTCATCGATCGATTCTCTGAGCTGCTTCACATCAAACCCGGTGAAACTACAGAGGATGGATTGTTCACTTTAGATGCACTGCGTTGTATAGGTGCATGTGGAATCGCACCGGCTGTTTCAATCAACGGTAAAGTATATCCGAAAATGACAGTTCCACAGGTCAATGAAGTAATTGCAAGTTATCGTAGTAATGAGGAGAAGGAGGTGACAGCATGAAGATAGATTCAGTTGAAAAATTAGAAGAACGCACTGCCACCTGTATCAATTATTTTAATGATAAGTTAGCAGGAAAGGACGGAAAACGTCACATAGTTATCTGTGGCGGAACAGGATGTCTCTCCAATAATTCTATGGAGATCAAGAAAAAATTCGAGAAACGTCTTGAGGAAAAAGACGTTGCCTACAGAACTACAGTTAATATAGTTGGATGTTTCGGTTTCTGTTCACAGGGACCATTTGTCAAGATATATCCCGAAGATACCTTATACCGTCTGGTAACTCTTGATGATGTTGCAGAAATAGTTGATTCAGATATAGTAAATGATACCATAGTTGAACGACTTTTATATGTTGAACCTTCTACGGGTGAACAAGTCACCAAGCAGGAGGATATCAATTTCTACAAAAAACAGCACAGAATCGCACTTCATGGCTGTGGCGAAATTAATCCTGAGGACGTGAACGAAGCCTTAGGAAAGGGTGCCTTCCAAGGTCTTAAGAATGCACTTTCAAAGACTCCTCAGGAAGTCATTGATGAAGTCCTCGCCTCAGGAATAAGAGGCCGTGGAGGTGCTGGTTTCCCATCAGGAAGAAAATGGCAGTTTGCACATGATGTTGATAGCGATGAGAAATATGTAGTATGTAACGGTGACGAAGGTGATCCCGGTGCATTCATGGACAGAAGTATATTAGAAGGTAACCCTCTTGCAGTTATCGAGGGAATGATGATAGCAGGATATGCAATAGGCGCTAAGAACGGCTATTTCTATGTTCGTGCTGAGTACCCCATTGCAGTTAACAGATTAAAAACCGCCATCAGGCAGGCAGAAGATCTGGGACTTATCGGTGATAATATACTTGGAACAGACTTCTCTTTCCGTTGTCATTTACGACTCGGAGCAGGTGCGTTCGTATGTGGTGAGGAGACTGCATTGCTCAATTCAATCGAAGGTAAGCGCGGCAATCCAAGACCGAGACCTCCTTTCCCTGCAGTCAAAGGATTATGGGGTCAGCCTACCATTATCAACAATGTTGAGACCCTTGCATGTATACCTTACATATTAAGAGAAGGTGCTTCAGAATTTTCTAAAGTCGGAACAGAGAGATCTAAAGGTACCAAGGTATTTGCTCTTGGTGGTAAAGTTAACAACGTAGGACTTGTAGAGGTACCAATGGGTACTACTCTTCGCGAACTTATATATGATATCGGCGGCGGAATACCTGATGGCAAGAAATTCAAAGCAATCCAGACAGGCGGACCTTCCGGCGGATGTCTTACTGAAGAATTCCTTGACGAACCTATTGATTTCGATAACTTGGTACAGAAGGGTTCCATGATGGGTTCCGGCGGAGCTATCGTTATGGATGAAGATAACTGTATGGTTGACGTTGCTAAGTTCTACATGGAATTCATCTGTGATGAATCATGTGGTAAATGTTCTCCTTGTCGTATAGGAACAAAGCGTATGCTTGAGATACTTACCCGCATAACTGAAGGAACAGGAACAATGGAAGATCTCGATGAGCTCGAAGAATTGAGCGCAACTGTTAAAGCTAACTCATTATGTGCTTTAGGACAGACCGCTTCGAATCCGGTAACTTCAACGTTGACTCATTTCCGTGACGAATACATAGCTCATATCAGGGATAAGAAATGTCCGGCACATGTATGTAAGAACCTTATGGAATACCACATTGATCCTGAGAAATGTATTGGATGCGGCATGTGTGCAAAAGGCTGTCCAACCAACTGTATCAGCAGAACTGATTATATACCTGAGGGACATAAGCTGGCTTCCTTTGAAATTGACACAACAAAATGCGTAAAATGTGGTTCATGTATGAGCCAGTGCCGTCTGAACGCAATATCAAAGAGATAAGGAGGAATTTTAATTATGGCTAAGATTAACATTAAAATAGAAGGCATCTCCTATCAGGTAGAGGAGGGTTTAACCATATTAGAAGCCGCAAAGCAATGCGGATATGAAATTCCGTCTCTTTGCACCTTTAATCATGGCGAATGTAATGCAGGATCATGCCGAGTATGTCTTGTAGAAGCAACCGGTGCAAGAGGTCTTGTAGCAAGCTGTGTATATCCGATATCCGAAGGAATGGAAGTTACCATTTCTTCACCCAAAGCTGTTGAGGCTAGAAGAAACAGTGTTGAGCTGCTTCTCTCTGACCATAATCAGAACTGTCAGCAGTGTGATAAAAATGGCAAATGCGAACTTCTCCGTGTAGCTTCCATTACAGGTTCAAGAGAGCTTATGTTCTCGGGTGAACACTCAGAAGCTCACATCGATACATTGGCACCGGGACTTGTCAGAGATACATCGAAATGTATCTTATGCGGAAGATGCGTATCCAGATGCGAGAATGCTCAGGGTATTGGAATATTAGGCTTTGAAAATCGCGGTTTCAATACATTCGTATCTCCTGCCGGAGACAGAAGCTTTGCTGACTCTCCATGTATCCAGTGTGGACAGTGCGTTAACGTATGTCCTACAGGTGCATTAATGGAACATTCAGAAATAGATAAAGTTGACGAGGCAATGAAGGCTGGCAAACATGTAATTGTACAGGCTGCTCCTGCTGTTCGTGTAGCACTAGGTGAGGAATTTGATTACCCTATCGGAACACCGGTAACAGGCAAGATGATCGCAGCTCTTAGAAGACTTGGTTTTGAAAGAGTATATGATGTCAACTTCGGAGCCGATCTTACTATCATGGAAGAAGGAACAGAGCTACTTGGAAGAATACAGAATAACGGTGTGCTTCCAATGATCACTTCTTGTTCTCCAGGATGGATCAATTACGCTGAATATAATTATGGCGACCTGCTTCCTCATGTATCTTCCTGCAAATCTCCTCATCAGATGCAGGGTGCAATAATTAAATCATATTGGGCAGAGCAGAATGGAATCAAACCTGAAGATGTCTTTGTTGTATCTGTTATGCCTTGTATAGCCAAGAAGTTTGAGAAAGAACGTGAGCAGGAGAAAGTTAACGGCATTCCTGATGTTGATGCAGTAATAACTACCAGAGAGCTTGCCCGTATGATCAAGCGTGCCGGCATTATGTTTAAACATCTTCCTGATGAAGAGTGGGATGAAGACATCATGGGCGACTATTCCGGAGCCGGAGTAATCTTTGGTGTAACAGGCGGTGTTATGGAAGCTGCTCTTCGTACTGTGTATTATAAACTTACCGGAAAAGAAAAAGACAATATTACATTTACTGAAGTAAGAGGTCATGATGCAGGAATCCGTGAAGCTTCACTTGATATTAATGGTCAGACAATTAATGTCGCAATAGCTTCCGGAATGCGCTCGGCAAAGATTCTTTTAGATGACATACGTGCCGGCAAATCCAAGTATCATTTCATAGAGATCATGGGATGTCCCGGTGGATGCATCAACGGCGGTGGACAGCCTTATGTCAGAAGCTGTTTCCTTCCAAATGAAGACCCTGACATCATGGATACGTACAAAGAGAAACGTGCACAGGCACTCTACAAAGAGGATGAGGGACGTCCAATCAGACAATCTCATAACAATCCTCAGATAATTGAGCTTTATGAAAAGTTCCTCGATGAACCTAATTCTCACAAAGCTCATGAATTGCTCCACACAAGCTATGCTGCACGAGAGGGATTTAATGAAGTATAATCGTAAATGTCCAGGTAGAATCACGCATTTACTGCGAGATTCGTAGATAAATGTATATTTTACGATGCGACAGGCATACCGGAAGGTGCGTTAGCACTGAGCCTTTTGCGTATCTATGAAACATAGCTGAATAGATACGTATAAACAATAATAGACTGATAATATAATAAAAACCTTATTATTTATAAAGGAATCGAAAATAAACTGCACCCCAAATGTTTAATAAAAGTTTAGCATTTGGAAGTGCAGTTTATTATATCAAAGTATTCTATTGAAGAAAAATTATAAGCCGCTAATATAGTTATTGATAAGGGTATGTCTTTAGGTGATAGAAACATACTATTTTTGTAAATATTCTTCAAGTGTCATACCACTTTCATACATTTCCTGTGCTGCCTGCTTGCCTACATATCTGTAATGCCATGGTTCATAATCAATACCTGTAATTTCTTCTTTTCCTTCTGGATAGCGAAGTATGAAACCATACTTATATGCGTTATCATATAACCATTGATAGACTTCATCATTTGTAGTTGAAGAATCAGTAGAAGCATTTATATCAAGTGCTATTCCAAGTTCATGTTCAGAGGTTCCCGCCTTTGCGACATATTTCTTTGCCTGATGCTTTGCCACAGTCTTTGAATATCCCTCTGCCATATATGCGTCAATCTTTTCCTGCATCATCTGTTTTTGCATTTCACTTGTACGATAGCCCTCGCCTACAACAGGATATATACCTTCATTTCTCATATCGTCAAACATTTTCTGCAATTCAGGATATATTCTCGAATCCACCTGTACTCCGTTAAAAAGTGTTGTAAGCTCAACCTCATAATCACTCGGAATAGGATTGCTTTTATTGACAAGTACAAGCGCCCATGGGCCGTCTGCAACCTCTGTATTTTCCCCACTTTTTGTTGTATTGTCGCTTTTTTCATATGCGTGTACTGTATTACCATATCCGTCAGTTTCATTATCATTTAACAAACTATTTCCAACAATATATTTGACCATAATTGTGCTGACACACATTATCAGAAAAAACATAACCACGATCAGGGCACGCATTATCCTATTTTTAATACGGTTTATTCTTCTGATTCTTTTTTGCTCTTTTGTCAATCTCTTACGCTTTCTCGCACAATTGTTTTCATGCACTTCACTATTTATCATTTGCGTATTCAACCTATAATTAGCATAATCATTAAATCCTATCACTTGTCCCATCTGCATACCTGTTACCTCCAA
>CAMHMG010000119.1 GCA_946186175.1 uncultured Clostridia bacterium
CACCGATGATCTCCTTGCCGTTATCAAGCTCAATGAGTTCATCATCATCCCAGTCTCCCTCATCAATATACTCCTCACAGTTTGCAACTCTGATAACTAATGTGTTACTCTCTGATTGTCCGCAGCCTGTACAAATAAATGATACCATGCTCGTTAATACAAGCAGAAGTACTATCGACTTTATTGAATTCTTAATTGTTTTATCACTTTCACCGGATTCAAGCTCTTTTAAGAGTTCAATCTCTTCCGCATTTATCTTACTCTTTTTCTTCTTCTCTCTGCGGTATGCCACAAAACTTCCCTTCTTACCTATGCTCTCAACGCCTCCGGGGATTACGTTCATTGCTATGACAGCAAGCACCACTGCGAGAAATATAACTGTCGACAACGCCCACAGCGCTGTCTTAATAGTCGTCTGTGCACCCTTAGTAGCATTTACCACATAAGTGCTTATTGTATTAAATACCGCAGGCTTAGTATATGTGGTTATGAAATAATCATCCAATGTAAGAGTAACCGAGGTCATGAAGCCGGACAAAATACCCGGTACAAGCTCAGGCAGAACCACCTTCCAAAGTGCACGGAAAGGAGTACATCCAAGATCAAGTGCAGCCTCATAGAGATTCGGATCCATCGCCTTAAGTCTCGGTGCCACAGACAGATATACGAAAGGTGTGCAAAGCGAAGAAAGTCCCACAACAAGCGGAATATATGTGTCTTTATTCAAATTAAGAAATACAATGAGCAAAATGCACACTGAAAAACCAGTTACTACATCCGCATTGACCACAGGGATCTGATTGACAAGTTCCATACCCTTTCTAGTCATCTTCTTACTATAAAAAATACCGATCGCACCCAAAGTGCCAAGTATCGTTGATATCACGGATACGATAAGCGCAAGATATATAGTTCCCCATATCATTGATGTAAGATCGGGGGTTGTAAAAAGTGTCCTGTAATTTTGAAGAGAAAACCCTCTCAATGCGCCTATTGTTGTGGACTTTGTAAAACTGTACACGGCAAGTATCAATATCGGAAGATAGAGAAATGCCAGCACAAATGCAAGCCAGATTCCTTTAAGTAATTTCTTGTTTTCCATTTATCAGTTACCTTTCATGATGATTTTACAATCCCTGTACCGTCGGCTTATCAAGCTCTTCTTTTGAAAGTTTAGAACTGATCGCCGATATGATTATTATAAGCAGCAACAATATTACAGAGATCATTGATCCGTTATGCCAATCATAAGAACTAAAGTAGCTTCCGATAAGGCTACCCATAATAAATGTACTGTTGTATACCATATCAAGCACAACATAATTAGTCATAGCAGGAAGGAATACCATTGTCACTCCGCTGATGATTCCCGGCATTGACATCGGAATAACGATCTTTACCAGTATCTGCACAGGTTTAGCACCGAGATCTGCCGCAGCCTCGATCACATTGTCATCAAGCTTAGATAGCGATGTATATAATGGCATTATCATAAACGGCAGAAAATCGTATGTCATACAAAGCACCGTATTCATAAACGGATGGTAAGCAAGATTACCTTCAAGCATACTTAACACTTCTTTAAGAGCAGTTATTCTCAATGTAAAGTTGATCCACATAGGCATTACAAACAGAACAAGAATCACATCCGCCCTCTTAAACGGCCCCTTTGCAAGAATATACGCTGTCGGATATGCAAGTATTAGACACACAAGCGTCGTTGACAGCGCAATTACCACACTGTAAAACAATGTTCCCAAAGTCTTTCCGTTCGTAAAGAAACTTCGAAAATTATCTATGGTCAAATTCCCATCATCACCGGTAAATGCATAATAGCACACTACCAGCAGTGGCAATACCACGAACAAAATCATGTATATGATATACGGAATTGAAAGCTTACTTCTGGTGAATTTCATATTTGTTCTTCTCCTCTGATTCAAACATATTATACGTGCAATTGCGAAACTTCATTTCCCCTTTCTTGAGTTGTGCATTTTATATAGCCCCATAACAGACACGCTTCCGCTCTGTCTCCGTCGTAGTGGTACTAAATTCGCACGTTGTGCTCATTAAGTACCAACGACTGCGCCAAGGTCTGCTTATGGCTGCTATACAAAGCGCACAACTCATATACAAATTTCAATAAGTTCCGCAATTGCCTATATCAAATTATATTCAATACCTTCCTCCGGAACCACTACACTTACATAGTCTCCGATATTCCACAGATAATCGTCATCAGCATAATAGTCAATCTCATTCTTGCTTCTTACGATATAACTGTAATGGTCACCTTTATAAATGATTGAAATGATATGTCCCTGAACAATTCCTTCATCGGCATTATCGGACAAGTCTGATTTTTCAGGATCAAAGTAAGCATCTATCTTCTTTCCGGTCGTATCAATCAGAGTTCCGTTCTTAGCATAAAGCGCTCCGTCCTTCATCACGGAATCCGCAAAGAGTTTTGTAAGATCTATATTCATAGAGAAATCAACAAACTGTACATTGAATTCCTCATCAATGACTCCTGCAAAATGATTCTTATGAATATTGTAAGGAACAACATGAATTCCGTCAGGATCAATGGAAATACCAACCTCAGTATCTTCAGGAATCTCCTTCTGGCTCTGCGCCGTGAACTCATATTTTCCACACATTATAAGAATCTCATAATATATTCCCTTAAAAATCGAAGAATACACCTTTCCTTTAAGCATACCCTTTTCCGGATCTACCAGATGCACATTTTCCGGTCTTATCATCGCCTCAATCTTCGTATCTACCGGATAATCATCAACGCAGTCAAAATCAGTATGACAGAATCTGACCTTGCCCGAACCCACCATTCTTCCGTTAAAGATGTTACTCTCGCCGATAAAGTCGGCAACAAACACATTAGACGGTGTATCATATATCTCCTCAGGTGTACCCACCTGCTGAATCTTACCATCTGACATAACGACGATCTTGTCAGACATGGTAAGCGCCTCTTCCTGATCGTGGGTAACAAAGATAAATGTTATACCTAATTCTCTATGCATCTCCTTAAGCTCAAGCTGCATTTCTTTACGCATCTTATAGTCCAATGCTCCAAGCGGTTCGTCAAGAAGAAGGATCTCAGGCTCATTGACGATAGCCCTTGCTATCGCAATACGCTGCTGCTGTCCACCGGAAAGTGTAGCGACTCCCCTTTTCTCAAAGCCTTCAAGATCAACTATCTCAAGTGCCTTCTTCACCTTTTCATCTATTGTCTTCTTGTCTAATTTCTTAATCTTAAGACCAAAAGCGATGTTATCGTATATATTCATGCTTGGAAAAAGCGCATACTTCTGGAATACCGTATTGATCGGTCTCTTATCCGGAGGAAGCTTACTGATATCTTCACCATGAAGCAATATCTGTCCGTCTGTCGGAGTCTCAAAACCGCCTATCATACGAAGAATTGTAGTCTTTCCGCATCCTGAAGGACCAAGCAGAGTAACAAATTCTCCCTTCTTAATCTCAAGATTAAGATTGTCAATTACCATGGTCTCCCTGTCAAAGGACTTGGAAATATTTTTAAGTTCTATTATTGTGTTATTCTCCGGCATTAATTATTCCTCCGCATCAATCTTATTTCGTCTTAAATTTAACTGTCTTTTTGACACCTTTCATGTCAGTGACCACAAGTTTGTTCATCTTTCCCTTTTTATATAAAATTTTCTTATACTTACTCAATTTAAAAGATATTTTCGTTTTTCCTGATTTTATATTTAACTTCTTTCCGTTAATAGTAATAGTCTTTATTTTGTCCACATCAGTTATTTAATTTTATATGATTTTTTGTATGTTTTTTTATTTTTTATATTGATAGTGGTTGTCGTATTACCGGTCTTATTATCTCCCGGTGTCTGCGTACTGCTGTCTTCCTTTTTTTCCTCTGCGCCGGTCGGCGTCTGCGCACTGCCGTCTTCCTTTTTTCCCTCTGTACCGGTTGGCGTCTGCGCGCTGCCGTCTTCCTTTTTTCCCTCTGTACCAGTTGGCGTCTGCGCGCTGCCGTCTTCCTTTTTTTCCTCTGTGCCAGTTGGCGTCTGTGCACTGCCGTCCGCATCTTTCTTTGATTCATCAGATGATTCAACACTCTTATATATTAATTTCCCATTTTCAACTGTTTTCTTGTTAAAATTATCAAAATCATCACTAAAGAAGAACATGAATCCCATTTTTTCACGACAGCTTTCATCATCTCCTATATGAGCAATCACTGTGCCCTCACTAATTGTCAACAGATTCTTTGTAAGCAGCCAGTTATTCTCCTCAACGCACTCATCATATAAATCGTCATAAGCATATAATTTAATATGCCATAACATATTTTTCATACTATTTTTCACTTCAAATGAAGCCAGATCGTTTCCCGTCTTTCTGAGAAATACGTTACCCAAAAGCCCCGTAGCATTATCTACAGACAAACTTCCGTCATTAATATAGATATTATCCTGATATATATTAAGCACATTTACCCCGCTTATAGAACCATTAACAACAAGATTACAATAATATTCCATCTCGCAGTCATAGTCATCATCGCCCTTAGGCGTAATATTCTTTAATTGTCCAACATACATATTGTCAACGCCATCTATATTCAGATTAATGTATGAAAGATTAGCAGTTGTGATCGAAGAATTAACCGCAGTTAATTTTTTGCCGCTTATTGAAGAATCATTTATTATGAAATTATGGTCGTTATCAATAAGTTCCACCTGCTCCTGTTTTAGTATAAATGGGACATTCACAAGCATAAGATCACACGAAAGGTTAATTGTATTACCTGTATACTCGACAGGAGTATTATTGCCATCACCACATATACTTATTCCGGATGCCAATGTCAGTTCCGGAACTTTATCAATTGACCATTTCCCCTGTGGATACAAGGCAATGTAACCCTGTTCACCGGAAAGTCTGGTTTCTATATCTTCAACATCAACGAAGCCGCCAAGGTCCCTGACTTCCACTTCATATCTAGAGTCAGAATACAATCTTGCATATATTGGATAGCCCGTTTTAGGAATTGTCGTGATATCACTCTTAGCATCACAACGACTGCAATGATGTGATTTTGATCCCTGAGATTCGTATCCCGGTTCAACATCCACTATCCATTCGCTTCCAAAATCATGTCCAAGTGCTTCCTTAAAATTTTCTGTCTTTTCTTTGCCACAAATTGTACAGACACTCTTTATATATCCATCGGTAGTACACGAGACAGTCTTTTCCTCCGAAATTACATAATTGTGTTCAAGCCCAATCTCATCACAACTATTAATTCCCTTTTTCAATATCGGACGATATACATAATCCTTCTCGTTACCACACTTTTTACATTTCTTAGTATAATATCCAGCCTTCTCAAAATCGGCAATAATATCTATCTCTTCAAAATCATGATCACATGTTGTTTCCGTTCTGTGATAAAACTCACAATTTTCAGATTTTAAATCAACTGAACTATTAGAATATGATGTTCTCATCAATCTTGCATTTTCACAATAAGCAAGGTTGTTCTTAAACACAATCCCATCTGAGTAACCATCTACGGTAACACCCTCTAAACTGTATGCAACGTAAGGGCAAAAACATCCATGAACATACCCCTCACCTATATTAGCCGCTATATTATCCGATATATTGATCGTACCAGCCTTGATCGAATGATTCCAATCCTGAACACTTATCCCCTGACCACAGCGAACAACAACATTATTCGTATATGTAACTGTCCCCGCAAGACTAACACTAACACCGGCCGACTCAGCAGTAATAGCATTACCGTCAATATCGTGACAATAGCAATTCTTAACAACACAGTTATTGAAAACACCTGATATTCCGTCACCCGCCATGAAACCGTCAGTTCCGGGAGTCTCGCTTTTGTAATTAAGGACTGAATTACCGCCATACCCAATCTCACAGTTCTGAACATATATATTTTCAGTCGAAAGACTGTTACTTCCCGATGATCCTACAGATCCAATACCAAGATCACCAAAATAAAGAATAGAAAGATTATCAAGCGTACAATTCTGTTTTGCACGGAATATAGGCATCCAGTCATTCTCTTTATTTGTAGTCTCAAATTCTATCTCTGTGTATATACTTCCCGGATTACCGGAATCACATCTAAGGTATAATAGACCCGCATAATTTAAGATATATCTTGATATAGGATATTCTCTTCCACTATAGTAGATCATACAGCAGAAATCCAAATCATCAGACAGTTGTGTTTTGTAGTTAAAGATACTTCCCGGATCATCAAATACAACATAATTCTGCTTTTCAACAGACCACCAATTATATACTCTATTGGCCCATGAACTTCCGTTATTGAAGATGATTCCGCCAACATCCGTTATGTCCTTATAAAACTTCCAAATCTTCTCACCTTTATTGCCTTCATATGCCAATTCCCATTTATCAGATGAAGCACCGCTCTCCATAGATCCGTAGAATTTCGGCTTATCCCCAACTCCATATGCGGAATACACAACACCTTCAACGCAGATATATGTTTCTCCACGCCACACATCACCACGCTTGAAAAACACCGCATCTCCACTCTTTAACGGATTGTTGTTAACATATGCCTGACTATGAACTCTATCTAAGGTTTTGAAAGGCTTCTCCGGTGACAAACCATCGTTATCATCATCACCTTCCGATGAAGATACATAGTAAGCCGTACCACTATAACTAGCACCTGCCACTGCTGTATCTGCTTTAACAATATCGCTATTGCTATCTGCTATCTCGTCAATCCTATTCTGAACAGCAGCAGCTATCTCTGTTTTTTTATCAGCACTGCATTTTACAAAATCAGCTTCATAGAAACGAATTACTGAATGGATAGCCTCTTTCACCGTAAATGCATTGTCAACATTAATACTGCCATCCGACGAATCTCTTTCAAATACAGGCTTCATGTTTACAAGAGAATACTCCTGCATAGCATACAGATATGCCGCTCTATAAAACGGATAAAATGTCTTTGTACCGGCAGATGTCTCAAAAGGAGCAGTATCTTCTGAATTACTCCAACAATCATATTTATTCTCTAAATTATTAACTATACCATCCGGACTTTGCGGATATACTTCAACTATTCCGTTAGCCACCTTACCCTCGTCCATAACTACTGCAGCTTCATAAATGGCCATAATGGCATCACCTTTTGTTATTGCTTTATCTGATGCCATAATATCTTTTACAAGCTCATCCCACTCCGATAGTTTCTCAGGATTGTAGTTATTAATAATTCTTCTGATCATCAAACAGTAATCCGGATATGTAATAGGATCATCTAAGCAAGTTGGCAAGGCAAGATTTTCAGGAGTAAGCGATAAATCTATTGCTTTCTGAACTTCTGCGTCAATTTCATCCGCTTTTACATATAACGCATTTGTAACAAAACAATTCAGCATAGTTAATACACAAACAATACTAATAATTATCTTTGCAGCCTTCACAATCCATCACCCTCCCTCATCAACTTACCTCTATGAGCAGCTTTATTTTAATATGCTTTTCCGAAATACATCATCTTACGGGCAGACTTGCCACAATGTACACATACGTCACCAAGGTTCTCCTGTGTAAATGGCATACATCTTGTAGTTGCAGAAGTCTCTTCTTTGATAGCCTCCTCACACTCTGTCTCGCCACACCACATAGCCTTAATAAATCCCGGTTTGTTGTCTATAATATCCTTGAATTCATCCCAGTTATGAGCAACGTATGTATGCTCTTCTCTGTGCTTTAATGCTTTCTCAAAAAGATTATTCTGAATATCCTCAAGGAGTTCACCAATCTTTGTATCTATCTCATCAAGTGAAACCTCTATCTTCTCTCCGTTATCACGACGTACCACAAGCGCCTTGTTAGCCTCTATATCTCTAGGTCCGATCTCTACACGGAGAGGTATTCCTCTCATTTCCTGCTCGGCGAATTTCCATCCGGGATTTTTGTCAGAATCATCAACCTTGACACGATATGCAGAAAGCTTCTCCTTAAGCTCGGCTGCCTTTTCAAGCACGCCCTCTTTCTTCTGCATAACAGGTACTATCATCACCTGTGTAGGTGCAATTCTTGGAGGAAGAACAAGTCCCGAATCATCACCATGAACCATGATGATCGCTCCGATAAGTCTTGTAGTCATTCCCCAGGATGTCTGATGAACGTACTCTAACTTATTATCTTTGCTTGTATACTGAATTCCAAATGCCTTAGCAAAGCCGTCACCGAAGTTGTGGCTGGTTCCTGACTGCAATGCCTTACCGTCATGCATCAATGCCTCTATTGTATAGGTTGCCTCAGCACCTGCAAATTTCTCTTTCTCGGACTTCTGTCCCTTGATAACGGGAATAGCAAGAACCTCTTCACAGAACTTGGCATATACATTCAACATCTGAACAGTTCTCTCCTGCGCTTCCTGCGCCGTTGCATGTGCAGTATGTCCTTCCTGCCACAAGAATTCTCTTGAGCGAAGAAATGGTCTGGTCTCCTTCTCCCATCTTACAACTGAGCACCACTGATTATATACCTTTGGAAGATCTCTGTAAGACTCTACCTCATTCTTGTAGAAATCACAGAACAAAGTCTCAGAAGTCGGTCTTACACACATTCTTTCCTGCAAAGGATTAAGTCCGCCATGTGTTACCCATGCAACCTCAGGTGCAAATCCTTCAACATGATCCTTTTCCTTCTGCAAAAGACTCTCCGGTATGAACATAGGAAGATATACATTCTCAACTCCCGTCTCCTTGAATCTCTTATCAAGCTCCGCCTGAATTCTCTCCCATATAGCATAACCTGCCGGCTTGATAACCATGCATCCTTTAACACTTGTATAATCAATAAGATCTGCTTTCAACACAACATCTGTGTACCACTGTGCAAAATCCTCCTCCATAGAAGTAATCTGTTCAACCATCTTCTTATCCTTAGCCATTTCTTATCTCCTTCCTATACACGTCACAAAGACAGAAAACCCGCTAAGGCCTTCTGTCTCTGATATATTAAAAACAATATATGGATTTTAGCATTTTACATGACAACTTGCAATATCTA
>CAMHMG010000120.1 GCA_946186175.1 uncultured Clostridia bacterium
GGTGCCTCTGTTACAGGTGCTTCCGTTACAGGCGCTTCTGTTGCCGGTGCTTCTGTATTCTCCACCGGAGCCTCTTCTCCGGTTGCTTGACTTACAAATGACGGATAAGCAAAACTGCCCATAAGAAGTGCCCCAATCAATACGTAATTCAATATTGTTCTTCTTCTGTTAATCACAATATCAACCTCCATTATCCCATCCAGCTATGTTTCATAGATATACAACATATCAAACATGTAAATGCTTATGTGTAGTAAGCAGACTGGCAAAGAATCCGATTCCAATACCTAACAATAATGCAATCGGAGTTATTCCCTTGATAA
This sequence comes from uncultured Clostridia bacterium, assembly GCA_946186175.1. GTDB lineage: Bacteria > Bacillota > Clostridia > Lachnospirales > Lachnospiraceae > CAG-590. The sequence continues at coordinate 324 of CAMHMG010000120.1, forward strand.
CTTCCTCCGTAGAAACAAAATGAATCAGATTAGCAACAACATTATAGTGTTCTGTAAGATAATCAACCACACCATCATACATAAAGTATAGCAAGGCAATTGGGATTACAGAACCTATGACCCCGATCATCACCCCTTCAACCAAAAACGGTGTTCTTACAAAGCTGTCTTTAGCTCCTATAAGCTTCATTATTGCTATTTCCTCTTTACGGACAGATATACCTATAGTTATTGTATTACTTATCAAAAACATTGAGACAAATAACAGGATCAATATAAGTCCAAGCGAAGCATATCCCACAAATAAATTAATTGAATTAAGACTCTTCGCAGTACCTTCACTGCTGTTGACCTTTCTGACATTAGGAATAGCCTTAATGGCTTTAACTGTATCCTCCTGAAGACTTATGTCCTTTAATGTTATCTCATACGAAGATGCATCCTCTAACGGATTGTCTGAGCCAAATATATTCTGAACGTAATTCATATCTCCGTTATATACATCATTGACATAGTTCTTCCATGCAACATCTGATGATACATAGTTGATAGTATCAACATTGGCTATAGCCTTGATTTCATTTCCTATATCCATTATTCGCTGCTCATCAAGTCCCTTTTCAAAAAACACAGTTACGGTAAGCGAGTCCTCAATCATCTTAACTTCATGTTTCATATTAAGAACAACCGAATAAAACACTCCAAAAAGAAACAGACAGGCAATTATCGTACCGATTGAAGCCAATGAAAACAGAAGGTTTCTACGGATATTGATAAAGCCCTGTTTGAAACTATATCTCAATGTACTAATCTTCATATCTATATCCACCCTCTTTTACATCACTGATAATCTGACCCTTCTTCAATCTGATAACGCGTTTTTTCATCTGGTCAACTATCTCTCTATTATGTGTAACCACTACAACTGTAGTTCCTTTTTTGTTGATCTCTTCAAGAAGTGTCATAATCTCTTCTGAATTCTTCGGATCAAGATCACCTGTCGGCTCATCTGCCAAAATAATATCCGGACGGTTAATCATAGCTCTGGCAATTGCAACTCTTTGCTGCTCACCACCGGACAATTCGCGCGGATACTGTTTATACTGATCCGCAAGCCCCACCATCGTCAACATAGCAGGGACCTCACGTCTGATCTCCTTCATAGGTTTCTCTATAACCTGCTGGGCAAATGCAACATTCTCAAAAACAGTTCTGTCCTTTAACAACCTGAAATCCTGAAATACTACTCCAAGCTTTCTGCGAAGCATTGGTATCTCTCTTCTCTTAAGCTTACTGTACGCTTTACCCTCAACGGTAATCTCACCTTGGGTTGGTGTAAGTTCCTTAAGAAGTAATTTGATAAGAGTAGTTTTTCCGGATCCACTGCTGCCTACTATAAAAACAAATTCACCTTTGTTAATGTGAAATGTTACATCATCCAATGCCTTTTTTCCTGTAGGATATTTCATTGTCACATGGTCGACCACTATCATAGGAGTGTTCCTTTCTTTATAAAGATTTACTGCCCGACGAGGAACATCCCACCGGGCATAGTATATAAAAAATATTATATTAATATTCTAATGTTTCCATATATTTCATATATTTTACAACCATTAAGGCAATCTTAAAGGTTATCGCATCCTCAAAAACTCTCAGGTCTAAGCCAGTACTCTTCTGCAGCTTATCAAGTCTGTAAACCAGAGTATTTCTGTGAATATACAGCTGTCTTGAAGTCTCAGATACATTAAGACTGTTCTCAAAGAACTTATTAATAGTTGTAAGTGTTTCATCATCAAAATCATCCGGAGAACGATTCTCAAATATCTCCTTGATAAACATCTTACAAAGAGGAATCGGAAGCTGATAAATAAGACGTCCTATTCCAAGATTGCTATAAGCTATAATATTGCGGTTTCCGTAGAATATCTTTCCAACATCAAGCGCCATCTTAGCTTCCTTATATGATCTTGAAACTTCTTTGAGTTCATTTACAATAGTACCATATGCAACATGAACTGAAGACATCGCCTCTGTATTTAACATATCAACAATAACCTTGGCAGTCTTAGTCATATCCTCATAAGTTTCATTCTGCTTAACCTCTTTGACAAGAATAATATTCTTCTCATCAACAGCAGTAACAAAATCCTTGGTCTTACTTGAGAATATATTTCTCACTGTCTCAAGTGCATTAGTATCCTTCTCATTCTTAGTCTCAATTATGAATACCAATCTTCTTACTTCGGCATCGATATGTAATTTCTTTGCACGATTATATATATCCACCAAAAGAAGATTGTCGAGGAGTAAGTTCTTAATAAAGTTGTCCTTATCAAATCTTTCCTTGTATGCTACTAAGAGATTCTGTACCTGAAATGCTGCAATCTTACCGATCATATATACATCATCAGCTTCACCCTTAGCAATGATAATATATTCCAACTGGTTATCATCAAAAACTTTAAAAAACTGGTATCCGGAAAGCATCTGACTCTCTGCAGGTGAGTCTGCAAAAGCAAGCACAGACTTCTCATATTCCACTGTTTCACGCATTGTTGAAGCAAGTGCCTTTCCCTCCGTATCCATTACACACAAATCAATTCTTGTGATAGACTTAATTCCCTCAATAGTATCCTGCAAAATCTGATTTGATATCATCCCTTCTCACTCCTATCTTGTAAGCTTTTTTCACATTATATAATTTAACAGAAAATTGTGAAAAAAGAAAGTATAATAATAACATTTTTTTTAAATGATTAATAATAAAACTATTTTTCTGACCGTCCGGCAAGGTAATTAATAAACTGCTGAGCTGTTCTTCCCGATATTCCTCCATGTGAAAGCTCCCATTTATTGGCTTCTGCACACAATTCTTTCTCTGAAAGATTGATAGACGGTTCTCTTTTTGCCAGCTCACATACGATATTAAAGAACTCCTTCTGATTAGGCGCCGAAAAACTGATTGTTACACCAAACCTGTTAACCAGAGATAATTTTTCATGCATCGTGTCTGAATGGTGTATCTCCTCACCACCTGTTTCCATGTCGTTCCTGTCATTCCAGGTTTCTCTGATCAGATGTCTCCGATTAGATGTCGCATAAATGAGCACATTGTCAGGCTTCGTCTCGACGCCACCCTCTATAACAGCTTTTAAGAATTTGTACTCAATCTCAAATTCTTCAAAAGACAGATCATCCATATATATTATGAACCTGTAATTCCTGTTCTTGATCATTGAGATTACCGTCGACAGATCCTTGAACTGATGCTTATATATCTCAATCATCCTAAGTCCCTTGTCATAGTATTGGTTGATGATCGCTTTGATACAAGTTGACTTTCCTGTTCCGGCAGAGCCAAACAACAGACAATTGTTAGCCGGTTTTCCATACACAAATGCTTCTGTATTATCGACAAGTTTCTTCTTCTGAATCTCATATCCCACCAGATCATCAAGAACAACATTTTCCGTGTTATTAATAGGGTAAATGTCTACCTTATCACCCACATTTCTGATTCGAAACGCCTTATTAAGACCGAACATTCCCACACCGTAAGAATTATAGAATTCTGTAATATTATCAAAAAATCCTTTTGCATCATCACAGGTCTCAAGTTTCTTAGAAAGATTTCTCACTTTTTCAGACACATTGTAATTATACATTCTTTCCTTCTTAACTATTGCCTTGTAATTGGAAATAGTTGAGAAACAGTCTATGCCAAGTTCCTTCTCAATCTCAGAGAAATCAAAGTCAAACAATGCCTTAAAGATTGCAAAATCATTCATTGCAAAATGATTGACACTTCCATCGTTAGCTCCAACCTTTTCACAGGTTAATGTAAATGAATTCTCATTAGTTATCATCACAAACACTAGATAATTATGCCATAGGTTATCATCAAATCCGTAATCCGTAGAAAGATCCAACAGCCTCTTAATCTCGGTATATATTCTGGTAATCAGCGACTCTTTGCTGATATGCTTCTTATCTGTAATTTCAGCAAGCTTTGATGCGCTAAATGCCGACGAATCTGACAGTACATTTTCTTTATACCAGTCAAAATCCTCGAATATATTGGCAAGTCTTTTTAGGATGCTGTCCTCTCCAACCTCCCTATACACAATTAATTTGGAAACCTGCTTATACATAATACACTTTATCCTCTCAAAAATATACTCTTCTGTTATTGCGAAACTCTTTTTTCTTTTTATGCTCTGTACATATTATACAGTTCCATCGCAGGCACGCTCTCGCTGCTCAGCGCACGCAACGGTACTAAATTCGTGCAACGCACTCATTAAGTACCGGCGGCTTGATAACTGAGGCCTTGACGAACGTAGTGAGCCTAGTCCGAAGTATACAACGGAAAGCACAATGCGCATGGAATCTGTACAATATGTACAAAGCCTTACACAACAAGCATGAGTTTCGCAATCACCTGACATTTACTCCAAAATCTCTCCGGTCTCGACATCTACATTGAGAACATTTATACCATTCACTTCAACGCTGTCGTTAACCTCGATCAAAATATACTGTCTTCCGTCAATTACCCTTGACTCTACAAGATCGGTGCGTTCAGGTTTTACCTTAATGACGACATCAGGAGTCTTAATATCGAAGCTGCGTGTACTTGCAACAGTTGCGGCACTGAATTTCGGATTGTCATCATCACACACAATGCTGTCAAAAGCCTCATCAAATGATTCCAGAGCCTTTTCTTTAACTCCGCTGTCCTCTAAGAGCTTCTTCATGTCCATCTTATCAAGCTCCGGCGGTACTTCTGCATCCTTTCTGGCTTCATAATACTCATTAAGATTTTCATGTATTGTCTTAACTGTCTCAAAATCGCACTGCGAACCCAATGAGTTTTCTATAATATCCTGAAATGTTTCCTGCTGAGCCTTATATGAAAGCGGCGCGCCACATCCCAAAACCTTGTCGATAAAATTCTCCTGCAAAAGCTCTGAATTCTTCGTGTAATAAAGCAATCCATGCACATCTGTATTTCTGTCATTAAATGCAGGAAAAAGAAAACCATGAGTTGGCGCCAAAACAAGCCAGTCTCTTATGCGGCTTTCGATACTGTTGTGCTTCTCGTTATAACAAAGTCCTGCATCCGTAAGTTTAACGGGACATATACTGCACAACACATAATCATATACATATTCTGACGCGTCTTCATTCTCCATTCCATCGGAAGTCTTACCCGGAACATCATATGCTGCATAAATCAGAATAATATAGTAGTTCTCACCATATTCATATGATTCGATAACCTTGTCATAGAACTGCGAAACCAGATTCTCATCCTCCAATTTGGAATTCTTAAGCCTTAATAAAAATTCCTGTGTTCCTCCCGGCTTTTCCTGATCATTGGGGAATTCCATATTGATAAGATTCTTTCCTATGGTTCCGGACAATGTATTCTTAAAAATGGTAAAATATTTGAAATTCTCTTCCTCTGTCAACATCAAAAATGTCTGGGAAAGCTCTGTTTTCTTATTCTTATCACCGTCTACATAGCACCCGCATATCCTTGTTATCGTGCAATGCTCCGGTGTAAATTGCTTCTTTATCTCATTGATCTCTTTCTTATTCATGCTAATTTTTCTCCTTGATTAGTAGTTCGCTCTCTCTTCGCCATGCCGCCACTCGCCAACTTTAACAACACTCTTTTGCCAGCAAGCTGTCAACGAGTTTTGTCAAAGTTATGCGCATGGCTCACTTTTCACGCAAAGTACGAAATATAATTAATCTTATGTGTACTCTTCGGGAACAGATATTCAAACAGATCCACAAAATAATCATCTGTCATACTTGCCATAAAATCAGCAACCATCTGCTCAGGCGAAGTCGATTCAAAATATCTGTCATAACCGTAAACAGATGTATTATCCTTGACAAAATTCACATGATGCTTATAAATGATAGATTCAGAATCTCCCTGTTTCACATCAGCTAACAGCTTATCAAACATCTCATGAAACATAGGTCTTATATTATCTTCATAAACACGGTCAACGCCCTCATTATAATATATCTTTTCGTAGTTTTCTTTTTTGGCGGATTTGATCGACGTATAATATTCATCATCCATGGAAATATAATCCTTACCATAACTATTCTCTACAATATTCACTATCATATTATTAATTATCTCAGGATTACTCTTACCAAATGCTGTATCGGTAAAAATAGAATCATCTTTGATCAGATTGGCTCTTATGGCATCCTGCCTGTCTTTTCCAAGATATGCTATCATATCACATATCCTTACAACACATGCCTCTAAAGTGTAAGGCACAAGCTTTCCTATGGCTTTCTCATCTATATAACACTGTTCCATCTTCATGTCGAATTTCTCAAAATTCTCCATTTTAACAGGACGGTATTCTTTCATCGCAAACTCGCCATTATGACAGAGAATTCCATCTAATGTCTGAAGACTTATGTTTCTGTTCATGATGGTATCCAACACCCGCACACTGTGTACATTATGATTAAAATACGTCCCATCATGTTCCTGCATACACTCGCTCAAATATCTCTCTCCTGCATGACCGAAAGGAGTGTGCCCGATATCATGACCTAATGCAATAGCTTCTATAAGGTCTGTGTTAAGACCTAATAGAAACCCAATATTTCTTGATATCCTGGATACCAGCTGTACATGAAGAGCTCTTCTTGTAATATCATCATTTTTATAAAATGAAAAGACCTGTGTTTTGTCAGCATATCGATTATAGTAAGGAATATGCATGATCTTTTCAACATCACGTATGTATGCCGGTCTAAGCAAAGTATTCTTATCCCATTCCTGCCTTCTCCTGATTGCCTTGTCATTCTCTGTATAACAAGGATTCTTTATGCCTTGATTTCTGTCGGCAATAATACGCTCTTCTAACTCCTTAGAAAGCTGATTATAATTCTTTTTTTCTCCGCTATCCTTAGGCATACCTTGCTCCTTATTCTCACATAATCTATCGTATCTATTCAGCATTGCTTCATATATACAATATATTTTCCTATCATTATCTCTATAAATGATATTGATCAATTATTATGTAATTCTACAAAACCAAATACTTCACCGTAATAGGTTTCAGGGTCAGCATATCTGCAATCACCATGTGTTCCCGTAGGAATGGTCACAAGCTTGTGAGTTGATGCAACAGCTTCATTTAATCTGCCAGCCATATCCGCTGTAACATATGTGTCAGCGCCGCCTTGTATCAGTAATATCGGTACAGATGCTTTCTCCACCTGCTTAACTGCATCAGCCTCTCTCAATGAATATCCGCCCCATACTTTTGCAACCGGATTAACCATCTCCATCAAAGGAAATTCCGGCCAGTCTTCATGACGTTTCTTGAATTCTTTTTTCATCACATCCCACGCACTTGTATATGCACTGTCTGCAATTATTACCTTTATATTACTCTTTATTGGCTCACCGGATATCATAAGAGCCGTGTCTGCGCCCATATCCACGCCATGTATTACTACATTAGCATCCGGATAATCATCAAGAATAACATCTATCCAATTAATAACATCAAGTCTGTCAAGCCAGCCCATACCTATAAATGAGCCCTCGCTTTCTCCTGATGCCCTAAGATCCGGAACTAATATATTATATCCTTTTGAAGCATACTTCTTAGCTATATCATAGACATCTTCCATGTTTCCGTTATATCCATGAAGAACAACTGCCCAGTCATTACTATCCTTGTTAATGACCATTTTACGTGCAATAAGGATATAACCATCATCACTTTCAAGGCTTAGTTTTTGATACTTTACATTTCTTATCCAATCCTTGATTTCAGACTTACTCGAATCTATATTGTCTGCAACCACCTGAGACACAGGCATATTTTCAAGGCAACGGAGATTGCCGTTTCTTCCTCTTATCAACATTTCTCTTGAAAGGAAAAAACCGACTATTGCCGTAACTATACTGACAACGACTGCTAATTTGAACATTGTCCAGATAAATTCGACAAATCCTCCGATAACATCCCCTACCGTAATGCCTTCTTTTCTTCGAATAGGTGTTGGGACATTAGTCTCAACGAAAACATCATCAGCTATATCCTTTGTAGCTGCAATCTCTTTTACTGCCTTTTTCTCGTCAGCAGTTTTGTTGGCTAAGCCATCAACCACCTGTATATCAATTCTCTGAGTATTTCCCTGAACTTGTATAACCTGATCATTAGTATTGTTTTTGTCATTATCTACATTTTGATTTTTCGAATCAGCATTCTTATCGTATGCTGCCAATTCTTTTCCGACTCTTTCTTTTTCAGCCTGCTCCTTAACAAAGCGTTCTCTCTCTGCTTTTTCCTGTGCCGCTCTTGATTCCTGCTCTATTTTTGCTTTTTCCTGTGCTGCTTTCTGTTCCTCTTCTTTTTTAATTCTTTCCTGAGCTTCTTTTTGTTCCTGTTCTTTTCTTGCTCTTTCCTGTGCCGCCTTTAACTCCTGTTCTTTTTTGATCCTTTCCTGAGCTTCTTTTTGTTCCTGTTCTCTTCTTGCTCTTTCCTGCGCTGCTTTCTGCTCCTGTTCTTTCCTGATCCTCTCCTGGGCTTCCTTCTGTTCCTGTTCTCTTCTTGCTCTTTCCTGTGCAGCTTTTTGTTCCTGTTCTTTCTTGATTCTCTCCTGAGCTTCCTTCTGTTCCTGTTCTCTTCTTGCTCTTTCCTGCGCTGCCTTCTGCTCCT
>CAMHMG010000121.1 GCA_946186175.1 uncultured Clostridia bacterium
ATAAAACCAACTATAACACCCACCACATGTATAAACATTACCAACTCAAACATTATATTAAACCTTCTTCTTATAGTATAAAACCATGAGGCAAAAGTTCTTTAACAGAATACTTAATAAGCTTACTATCTTCTTCCAAAATAACTTCACCATCATACATGAATTCATTCATTACCTGCAGACATATGCCACACGGATAAGCTGTACTGCCATCCTTAGCAGCTACTGCAATCTTTTTAAAATGGGTATAACCTTCTGACACAGCTTTGAACATCGCTGTTCTTTCTGCGCAATTTGTTGCTCCATAGGATGCATTTTCTATATTACAGCCTGTAAAAACAGTATCATCATCAGTAAGCAAAGCCGCTCCAACTCTGAATTCAGAATATGGTGCATAAGCTTTATCGCACATAGCTTTTGCAATATCTAATAATTCTTTATCCTGCATTATATAACCCCCAATTACTTGTCTAAAAATATTTTATGAGAGGACTAATATACATAGTCCTCTCAATGATATTTACTGTGCACTTTCACCTGATGCTTCAGATGTCTCTTCAGATGAGTCTTCTTCTGTTGTTTTGGTGATTTCTTTCACTTCGGTAAATTCACCGTTTTTTGTTTCTCCTGAAGCACTCTCAAATACCAGACCTGCCTGCTCACTGTTACCGATAATGGAAATCCAAGTCTTACCGGGATTAAGCATCAAGTCACTGCCATCTTCATTCATGAATTTTGTTTTTGATTTTTTGGATGATTTCGACCATTTAATCTTAACAGCCTTACCATTGGTAATATAATAACCGCTTCCTTCGCCAACCTGAGTAAGTTCCTGAAGATCATTCTTAGGGTTAATACATTCATACTTAGAACGCATAATAATTACATTCTTAAAGCTTAATATATTATCTTCATCTGATGCGAGATTATCAATCTGTGGCTCACCATATTCATAGCGCTCATATACTTTCTTATCAGTATTGTATATGAAATAAGGTTGCGAATAACTACTGAAATTAACATGTATAGTACCGTCTGCAGCTTCACCATTCTCAAGATCAGTATCATCTTCATTAAATGATAAGACCTTCTTGTGGGTTTCTTTGTATTGATCTGAATATCCCAAATCCTTAATACCCTGAAGAATTCTCTCACCTGTTGTATATGCATTATGTGGAGCAACTCTCTCATTATCACGATAAAATCCGGGATCATATGTCATACCGTTAATATTGTTGATCTTACCTTTATCAAGCATTTTCTTGGCAGGCTTAGATTGACCATAGTGAACATATATAGCTTCATACTCATTGGCAATATTAATATAATAATGTCTTGCACTACGCACCGAACCTACCTTCTCAAGATCGGAATATTCTGAATAAATAGGCATTATACGTGTAATACCACCTTCGACCATACATTCATAGATAATATCAGCCTGTTTTGTGCTGGATGAAGGAAGTGCTTCTTTAAGATTATTAATCATTACAGCTATCGGTCTATGTGGTGTATAATCTTTCGACCATACTCCTGTCAATTCGTTGTAATTCTCTCCTATATGCGGATCTTCTGTTGTTGCCTCTGTTGTTGCCTCTGTTGTTGGAGCCTCTGTGATTGCAGGTTCCTCCTTCTTACCGCAGGCAGCTAATGAAAACATAGCTGAAATAACCAAAGAATAAGTGACTAATTTTTTAACTGTTGTTCTCTTCATGTAATCGTCTCCTAATTGTAAAACTATTATTTTCCTATGTATACTATTCGTAATCTCTTGAATAACCTATTGATAGAAGTATCTCATCCTGCATACGTTCCATATCCATTCTTTCTTCTTCATCGATATGATCATAACCGGATAGATGCAGCATACTATGAGCAATCAAAAATGCATATTCTCTAGTCAGACTATGTCCATAGGTTTCAGACTGCTCAGCAACCTTATCTAACGATATCATAATATCACCCAGTATCAGTTCCCCCGAATCCGAATTAAAGTATGAAGATACATCATTCTCAACAATAGAAAAATCTCCCGGAGTTTCATAATCAATTGAAGGAAAAGATAATACGTCTGTCTCTTTGTCAATGTTTCTTGTCTGCTTATTGACCTCTTTGATTCCGGCATTGTCTGTAAGTAGAATATTGACTTCACATTCATACGGACAATTAAGATAATCCAGACAAGCATTGACTACTTTATCAGCTATCTTTTCATATTCAATTCCGAGAGAAATGTCTGTTTCATTATCTAATAGTATTGTCATAGGTACTCCTAACAAAGAAAAATATTGTTAATTCCTAAAAACAGGTTTAATTATACATTATATAGAACAATAAATCAACCCTATACAAAATGTGGTAATCATTTTCTTATGTTTTTTCCGGAAGTTCTTCCTGAATGTTTACTCTGTTTCTCCTCGTATCTGTCATAAGCCTCTACGATCTTTTGTATAAGCGGGTGTCTTACTACATCAGCACTGGTCATTTGGCACACAGCTATATCATCTACATCTTTAAGGACTTTAAGCGCAACGTCCAAACCACTTACAGCATCCTTAGGAATATCCTTTTGAGATAAATCTCCGGTGATAATTGCCTTAGAGCCAAAACCAATTCTTGTCAAAAACATCTTCATTTGTGCTGGTGTAGTGTTCTGCGCTTCATCAAGAACAATAAATGCATTATCCAAGGTTCTTCCTCTCATATATGCCAAAGGAGCGACTTCGATCAAACCCTTGTCCATATTTTTGATAAAACCGTCTGCTCCCATTATCTCATATAAAGCATCATATAAAGGTCGAAGATATGGGTCAACTTTGCTTTGAAGATCTCCCGGCAGGAATCCTAACTTTTCTCCGGCCTCAATTGCAGGTCTTGTAAGAATGATCCTGTTAATTTCATTATTCTTAAATGCTGTAATTGCTTTTGCCATGGCAAGGTATGTTTTTCCTGTACCTGCAGGACCAATACCAAATACTATCATATTGTTATCTATAGAATCTAAGTATTTCTTCTGTCCAATAGTCTTTGCTTTGACCGGTTTGCCATTAACAGTATGACATATGATATCTTTGTCTAATTCATTAGCAGCTTCTGTCTGATTTGTCATAGATAGTGAAATAATATAATTGACATTCTGTTCTGTTATATCATTACCTCTCTTAGCCATACCAACCAAAGATTCCATTACATCTATTGCTCTGTTAACTGATTTATATTCTCCGATTATTTTCAATTCATCTCCACGAATGATCATAGTTACATTAAGTGCCCGTTCAATTTTCTTGACATTATCATCATATTGTCCAAACACATTAGCAATACAATCAGCAGGTATATTGATGTTCTTTTCTATTCTACTCATTATTATCTCCCGTTTTCCTAAAACCGGCTATAGATTCTATTACTGTAATCTTACCTCTAGCTACGATTCTATTATTTTCCTCTTCTATTTTAACATTATTTTTTACTATTTCCAGTCCATTTTGTTCAAATTCCTTTATTTTTTTATCTAACCTTTTATTTAAGATTTGTGTGGCCTCATCCTTTGATCTGGTAAGACTTTTCAAATTATACGGCGTATTTACTGTTTCTTTATATCCTATAGGCAGATAAAAATTATGAAAAAGCCTTAGTTTATGTATCTGTGTATATGTATCAAAATTATCATTATCAATCTTTGGAAGATACGGAGTTATGCAATAATCCATAAAAAACAAAGTTATATATCTTTGAGATTTATCGGTATATTCTTTCTCGTAATAACTGAGATCTATATAATCATTATATTTATATGATGTTTTACCATAGACATCTCCATCTGCAGGTATATAATTCGTTTCCATTATCTCATTATTGTCATCATAAATATATATAGTCCCTGAAATTAATATATCACCCTTTTTTACTTTATCATTAACCTTTGCAATAGGAGTCCCCTGCCTGGTTATCATTTTTGTGATTTTCGCATTTTTCACTGCGATTATATCCCCTGTTATATTATTATTCTCGTTTTTTGCCGGAGGTATTCCTTCTTCTAAGCTGATAGTTAACCCTGTCCCCTTTAATTCACAACTAATCCAGGAAATTTCAGGAAAATCATTTCTTAACTTGTTTTCAAGCTCAGCACAATCAACATCTGATTTCAATGTACCTAACGGTATATAATTATTCTCAATATATTTTAATATTTCTTCGGCTATTAAATGATCCTCACCTGTAACATTTACTTCCCAGATAAACAGAGAAAGCGTGTATATAATTACAATAAAAATTAAGGAACCTAGAGCAAATGCAGCTCTTCTTTTGTTTCGTCTGAAGATAAATGGTAGTCCGTATTTTTTAATAATCTTTAACTTGATATTGGTTTTTTGAAGAAATGGTTTAATATTGATTAAGTTCTTTCTACCTATGTTAAATGAATATCCATTCTCCGTTTGTTTAACATCCCATATAACTATTTCTTCTTTGATCAGAAGATTAAGTAATCTTTCCGGTGCAAATCCGTTAATTTCAACAAGAACATAACCCAAGATATATCTTAATATTTTTAATATCATAATTCTCCATTCATACAATAAGTAATATTATCTATATTTCCGATTATTTTCATATCACATCCGGAAAAATATTGAACATGCAGATTGCTTCCGCATATTCTGACGGTTATCTTTTTACAAGCTATGACAACCTCCTCTGTAGTATAGAGATGTAATCCTCTGTAATTTTCAATAATAGCCTCTCTGTTACTGATAACACGCAATATAACATCATTGTATAATACATCATCGGGTATGTTCATATACTTTCAACCTTAATTAATTATTACAATATATGAGATGATATATACAAATATACTTGAAATGAAAAAAAGAGTCATTGTATTAAACAACGACTCTTATAATCATATTAACATTGATTATTTGTTAAATTTTCTTTTACGAGCTGCCTCTGACTTCTTCTTACGTCTAACGCTTGGCTTCTCGTAATGTTCTCTCTTACGAATCTCCTGCTGAATACCAGCCTTCGCACAATTTCTCTTGAAACGACGAAGAGCGCTGTCTAAAGTCTCGTTCTCTTTAACTATAACATTTGACATTCTCTCACCCGACCTCCCTTCAGTTGCATATTGTGTCTCTCATACAACCTTGGGTTATTTTAAACACATAGAAAATTATAACATAAAATTACGATACGTCAACATTTTTTTAAAAAACAGGTTATATTCTAGAAAAATATCATTGATGCACTTGAACCACCGACCATATAACCGGCCATACCAGATACCATACCCATAATAAAGCTTAAAACATATATAGCAATCATTACAATAAGAAATGCCTGTGAAAATGTTTTTCTAGCTGTATATCCACCGCCATCGCCGGCTGCCCAGATAATAAGTAATATTAATCCGACACAAGGAATACCTGATAGAAATATTGTAAGTACCCATTGGCCTAAAGTCATTTTATTATCCATTACTAATCCTCCTTAAATATTACAGTTACTAACTATCTTATAGATTATCAGGAACCCATTGCAGAAAATGTTGCCAAAAGTGCTGCTCCTAATACTGCATAAAGAATAATTGATAATACAATTGCAATTGCTGCAATTATCAATTGAGCCTGAGCATAACGTTTTTTGTCAATAGGAGTATTAGAGCCAAATGCCCATATAAACAAAAATATTATACCAACACACGGAATGCAGGCGATTACTATTGTCGCAAGCCACTGACCTAATGTAAGCTCTTCATCATACATATTAAGTCACTCCTTTCATAATAAATACTTTTTAGGCGTTTGCAAAACTCAAGAAAGAAAAAATAAAGTTTCGCAATTACCTATAAATACTTTTCATTTGTTGTAATCAATATTGATCACTATATATCTCAAAAATTAAACAATTTTCGAAATCCTTAATTGTCTGACAAAGTTATATACCGGTGACAAAAAATTATCCTTATAATATTCCATTGGTTTATGGTAAGGAAATAATGTTATCATTCTGTATAAATAATATATAAATAACATACTTAAAACACCAATAACAAGAATATTAAAATATAATATTCTTCGTCCAAGTATATATCTCATAAAAACACAATATATAATAATTAATGCAATTGGTATTATAATAGGATTGTAGTAAAATACCTTATTAAAATCGAATAATATCATCGATATTCCTGCTCTTGTCAATCCACATCCAGGACATGGTAATCCTGTCAACAATCTTAAAGGACATACATAACCAAATAATAAATGTGTAATGATCAAATACAGGATAACTATAATTATTCCTTTATAATTATTGCGTATATCATCAATTAATATATGAAAACCTTTCATAATCTATTATTCTTATGATAATTGGGCGATTGCAGTTTCTTTGGCTTTGTCTATTGCATCAGCAATTCCTGTAGGATTCTTACCTCCGGCCTGTGCCATATTAGGACGTCCGCCGCCGCCACCACCAACAAGTGGCGCAACTTCTTTGATAAGATTACCAGCATGGGCACCGGCTTTAACAGCACCGTCTGTTGCCATAGCTATAAGATTAACCTTGTCACCATTTGAAGAGGCAATCACTACAACACCCTCAGAAACCTTCTCCTTAAGCTGATCTCCAAGATCACGAAGTCCATTCATATCAACGCCGTCAACTGCTGTTGCGATGATATTGAAATCACCTACAGAAACCATATCAGATGTAACATCTCCAAGTGATTCATTGGCAAGTTTAGCCTTTAAGGATTCATTTTCCGAAGACAATTCTTTAATCTGAGCAAGTGTATGACTGATCTTATCAACAAGCTGATCAGGATTAGTCTTAAGCAATTCTGATGCTATAGCAATCTTTGCTTCCAGCCCCTTGTAATATTCGAGAACGCCCTTACCTGTAAGCGCTTCAATACGGCGAACACCGGATGCAATACCTGACTCAGAAACAATCTTAAACAGAGCTATAGAACTTGTATTCTTAACATGAGTACCACCACAGAATTCAATAGAATAATCATCCATATTAACTACACGGACAGTATCGCCGTACTTCTCCCCAAACAATGCCATAGCTCCGGTCTTCTTAGCCTCTTCAATAGGCATTTCTTTAATATCAACATTGAGACCTTCTGCAATCTTTTCATTGACAATCTCTTCAACCTTAGCAATCTCTTCATCAGTCATTGCAGAAAAATGTGAAAAGTCAAAACGAAGTCTGTCAGGAGTTACCAGAGATCCCTTCTGCTCAACATGATTACCAAGCACAGTCTTTAATGCCTTCTGAAGAAGGTGTGTTGCACTGTGGTTTTTACATGTATCAGCACGACCAGTTGTATCAATAGCAAGTGAGACTGTATCACCAACC
Source organism: uncultured Clostridia bacterium (assembly GCA_946186175.1). Lineage (GTDB taxonomy): Bacteria > Bacillota > Clostridia > Lachnospirales > Lachnospiraceae > CAG-590. The sequence continues at coordinate 7,372 of CAMHMG010000121.1, forward strand.
TTGAACATTCCCTTAGTTACAGTTCCGACATGTCCATACTTGCCGCCCTTTAATTTGATAGTATCCTTAACTATGAATTCAGAATCTCCTGAAGTGATCACACCTGTATCACCCTGCTGTCCACCCATTGTTGCATAGAATGGAGTCTTTTCTACAAATAAAGTAGCATCATCACCGGCAACGATCGCATCAACAACAGAATCAGTTGTAAGAACTGTAATCTTTGAATCATATGAATCATTATCATACCCCACAAACTCTGTTGTTATAGTCGGATCAATATCGTCATATACAGTAGCGTCAGCGCCCATATAGTTAGTGGTTTTTCTTGCGTTTCTTGCCTTAGTACGCTGTTCTTCCATACATGCTTTGAAGCCATCTTCGTCGATAGTATAACCCTTCTCTTCAAGGATCTCTTTTGTAAGATCTACAGGGAATCCATAGGTATCATAGAGCTTGAATACTTCTGCACCGGCAAGTTCCTTAACATTCTTATCTGCCATATCTTTTTCAAGATCTGTAAGTATTGCAAGGCCCTGATCAATAGTTTTATTAAATGCTTCTTCTTCAATAGAAAGGTTACGGAAAATGAATTCCTTCTTCTCTTCAAGTTCCGGATATCCATCCTTAGAACCTTCGATCACAGTTTCTGAAAGCTTAGCAAGAAATGCTCCTTCAATTCCAAGTAATCTTCCGTGTCTTGCAGCACGACGAATAAGTCGACGAAGTACATATCCTCTTCCCTCATTAGAAGGCATGATACCATCTGATATCATAAATGTAGCCGAACGGATATGATCTGTAATTAGTCTTATAGATACATCTTTCTTCTCATCTGTATGATAGGTGGCATTAGCAAATTCACATACTTTATTGCGAAGAGCCTCAATAGTATCAACATCAAATATGGAGTCTACATCCTGAACAACTGATGCAAGTCTCTCAAGTCCCATACCTGTATCAATATTCTTATTCTCAAGCTCAGTATAATTACCTTTTCCGTCATTATTAAACTGAGTAAATACGTTGTTCCAGATCTCCATGTATCTGTCACAATCACAGCCTACAGTACATGTAGGCTTACCACAACCGTACTTCTCACCACGATCATAATATATCTCTGAACATGGACCACAAGGACCCGAACCATGCTCCCAGAAGTTGTCCTCTTTGCCAAAACGGTATATTCTGTCTTCGGGAATACCTATCATCTCATGCCATAGATCAAAAGCCTCGTCATCATCCTGATATACAGATGGATAAAGTCTATCCGGATCCATCTCAAGAACTTCTGTCAGGAACTCCCAAGACCATGAAATTGCTTCCTTTTTAAAATAATCACCAAATGAGAAATTACCTAACATCTCAAAGAATGTACCATGTCTTGCCGTCTTACCTACATTCTCGATATCACCTGTACGGATACATTTCTGGCAGGTAGTCACCCTTCTTCTGGGTGGAATCTCCTGTCCGGTAAAATAAGGTTTCAATGGAGCCATACCGGCATTGATAAGTAAGAGAGAGTTATCATTCTGTGGAACAAGAGAAAAACTGTTCATTCTCAAATGATCCTTGCTCTCAAAAAACTCAAGATACATTTTTCTTAATTCATTTAAACCATACTTC
>CAMHMG010000122.1 GCA_946186175.1 uncultured Clostridia bacterium
TGAACAAATGAGCATTTGATCGAAGATAAAAGTATAGGGGTTATGACAAAAAGATTAGTTAAAGATAGGAAAATAATTGATAAAATGCAGTGAATACTGTATTATATGATTATAGTTTTGCGGAAGAAAAACAGAGATGTTTTGTGCTTTGAAAGTACTTGATTGTACCAGTGATAAGGGGATAATATGAAATCTATTCAGACTAAGATTAATATTGCGATATTGGCGATTTTGGTTGTTGTGACGGTGTTGTTTATCGTAACTGCAGTGAGAAGAACCGATAGGATACTCGATAATGACTCAGAGCAGATAATTCAATCCACTACTGACTATTATTGCAATATAATAGATGATAATTTTCGGTCGGCTGAGCAGTCGGTCGGTTCAATATATAACTATGCGATGAAGCGTGCAGAGATGTATTCTGACTTCATGGAAGATGAGAGTCAAAGAGAGAAATATACAAGTGATATATCCGAACTTGGAAAAAGTATTGCAGAAAATACTAGTGGAGCTATGGCGGTATATCTTAGATATAATCCTGATGTATACGGACCTACTAGCGGATTCTTGTATAATATTGATATTGATGACAGGTTATGGCATTCTTCTGAACCTACGGATATGAGCCTATATGACAAAGATGATATTGAGCGCGTGGGTTGGTATTATGTCCCGATCGATGCAGGAGTACCAATGTGGATGGCACCGTATTTTAATAAGAATCTCAATGTTGAAATGATATCGTATGTAATCCCATATTACTATAATAACAGTACGGTTGGCGTTATCGGTATGGATATCGATATGGATCTTTTACGTGAGGCTGTTGCTAAGATATTATTATATGATAATGGCAAGGCTTTTTTGATGACTGACGAGGGAGATATCATTTATCATGAGGATTATCGTGAGGGTGCTTTATATGAAGAGCTTGATGAATCGGATAAACAGTATTTTTCGCAGATGCTTACATTAAAGCTTGATACGGTAAATGTATGGACTTCCAAATATGGGGAAAGCCAGAAACTAATATTAAAGAAACTCAGAAATGGAATGATCTTTGGTATATACGCGCCTGTTGATGAAATTCAGGAACCGCAGCAGAGATTGCTTGCCCAGCTCATGGCAATAGCTGCAATTATCTTTGTATTGGCAATTATAATAAGTTCACTTTGTGTGAGGACAATAATTAAGCCGCTTAAGAAGATGACTCGTGTTGCTGAGAAATATGCCAATGGCCAGTTTGATGAAGACATAAGAGTCAAGAGCAGGGATGAAGTCGGCATATTATCTAAGAGTCTTCAGACGATGTCTTCATCTTTGAAAGAGCAAATTGAGATTGCCAATTCAGCCAATAAAGCCAAGAGCGACTTCTTAGCTAATATGTCACATGAGATAAGGACTCCTATCAATGCAGTTCTCGGAATGAATGAGATGATCTTAAGAGAAGCAGAAGATACGGAGATACTCGAATATTCCACGAATATACAAACAGCCGGAAGAACGCTGCTTTCACTTATTAACAGCATTCTTGATTTCTCTAAGATTGAAGATGGCAAGATGGAGATCATTCCGGTCAATTACGATTTGTCATCTGTAATTAATAACATAGTTAATTCAATTTCTGAAAGAGCTAAGAATAAAGGACTTGCTCTTAACTTAAACATTGATGAGAACCTGCCTTCTGTTCTATGGGGAGATGATGTCAGAGTAACACAGGTTATTGTGAATCTGTTGACAAATGCAGTCAAATACACGGAGCAGGGTGAAGTGACCCTCTCGATCACAGATGGCGGCAGGGCGGATGGCGGTATTAATCTTGATGTAGAGGTCAGAGATACCGGAATAGGCATCAAGCAGGAAGATATGGACAAGCTGTTTGAGTCATTTACCCGAATAGAGGAAGAGAGAAATAGGAATATTGAGGGAACCGGGCTTGGAATGTCGATAGTAATGCGACTGCTTGATATGATGGGCAGTGAGCTTAAGGTTGACAGTGTGTATGGTGAAGGCTCTGTATTTTCTTTCAGGCTTATGCAAAAGATTGTTGATGAACAGCCGATAGGTAATTATGTTGAACGTGTAAGAGCGGGAATCAGGCGTAATAAGCTTGGTGAGGGAATGCAGGTTACCGGTGCTTCCATACTCGTGGTCGATGATAATGAGATGAACTTGAAGGTTGCAAAGAACCTTATGAAGATATTTGGAATAATTCCTGATGTTGCAGCTTCCGGTGCTGAAACAATTGAAAAAATCAGCAAAAAGGATTATAATATAGTATTCTTAGATCATATGATGGCCGGTATGGATGGTATAGAAACATTAAGGCAGATTCAGAGTCGAAACCTTAGAAGCGATACGACTGTGATGATAGCTCTTACAGCTAATGCTGTTGTAGGTGCTAAGGAGGCATATTTAAAAGAAGGTTTTAACGACTATCTGTCAAAGCCGATTGAAGTTGACAAGCTCGAAAAGATTCTCAGGAAATATCTGCCGGATTATATGATATCGGAGAATAATATCGAGGATAAATCAGAGACTTATGTTGACGAGGGAAAGGTTTATACGGAGTATTCTGAAAGTGCAGTGGGTAATGCTGGTTATGCTGATCCTCAAGCTGCTGATGATGAGATTTCGGATAATTCCGGAGCTGCTGACGATGGAATGTTTTTAATGGAATTTTCTCCACAGGATGCTGAGGATGATATCAGCGGTGATAAATCTGATAACTCCCTGGTAGACAAGTTGAATGATATTGGAGTTTCTGTAGAGGAAGGCATGAAATACTGCGGTGACAGTATGGATTTCTACATTGAGATACTAAGTGATTACGTTAATGCATGCGACAGTAAAATAGAAGAACTCAATGAGCATTATATGAATCAGGATTGGAAGTCTTATCAGATAGTGATACACTCTACGAAAAGTACATCTAAGTCTATTGGGGTGGACTATGTATATGAGTTGGCATTAAAGCTTGAAGAGGCTGCCAGAAATGAAGATGATATTTATATATTTGAGAATCACGAACAATTCTTACAAATATACAGAAAAGTTGCGGATGCAATAGGAGAAGTTTTACGCTAGTCCCATCAGCAAAGCTGATTTTTAATGGATTTGCGAATCGTAACTCTGAAGAAATCGGCAGTTACGAATATTAATGTATTAGGGGGCATGAGGATGAATTCAGATACAGCAGATTGGATCATAGTTATAGATGATGATATCACTAATCTTAAGATTGCAGGTAATATTCTGAGTAAGAACGGAATGCGTGTCACTGCGCTTAACAGCGGACAGGCACTGCTTGATTTCATTGAGAAAGGTAATCGTCCTAATCTTGTTCTGTTAGATGTATTGATGCCTGGTATGGATGGCTTTGAAACTTATGAGAGAATGAGAAATTACGAGGATTCGGTTAATATACCTGAAGTCCCTGTTATCTTTCTTACCGCCGGTGAACAGAAGGAGTTAGAGGCAAAGAGCCTTCAGCTAGGCGCATTGGATTTTGTCAAAAAACCTTTTGAACCTAATGTTTTGGTGCAAAGAATCCAGAATGTATTGAATCATACAAGACAGATTCAAACGCTTTCTGTTGAAGCCTCAACGGATAAACTTACCAGATTGCTTAACAAAGCCAGTGTTAACGAGTATCTGAAAAAGATGTGTAATGAGAATAACGGTGCGCTGCTTGTAATAGATATGGATAATTTCAAGCTGGTCAATGATCTTTATGGACATGAGGCCGGAGACAGAATCCTTGTTGCCTTTTCTACGATTTTGAAGCACCATTTTCGCTCCCATGATATTATCGGGCGAATCGGAGGAGATGAATTTGTTGCATTTTTGAAGGATCTGAAAGACAGAGATGTACTCAAAAGAGTGGCTCAGGGCCTTAACACAAAGCTTCATGATGCCGCAATTGTTCAGCTTGGCGAAGATATGCAGATACCACTTGGTGTTTCTGTCGGAGCTATCATAACACAGAAGGGGACCGTGTATTCTGAAGCATTTAAGAAAGCCGACAAGTCGCTATATGCTGTCAAACAGAACGGTAAGCATGGCTGTTCCGTATATATTGAAGAGGACAGTATGGTAGATCTTTCTAAGTCAGATATTAAGGATCTTCAAAAATGGAATCTCATATTGGAAGAGCGTAATGTATCTAACAAAGCGCTATTGCTAGGACAGGACAATTTTGCTAATGTATACAGATATATGATAAGATATATCAGACGTTACCGAAAGAGCGCATACAAGGTTCTGTTTACGATAGTTCCACATAATGACAGCATCAAGGAGATTGAGCTTACTGAGATAACAGAATATTTTGGAGAGATTCTGGCCTCGACGCTTAGAAACAGTGATATTATGATGCATGGTGCTATTAATCAGTTTCTGGTACTTTTGCCAATGGTTTCAGAGGAGAGTGTTCATGCAGTGATCAATCGGGTTATGGATGAGTGGAAGAAAACTCAGTATTATGACAGAATGTCTATTGAATATGAAGCAGAGGCTGTTGTATAAAATGTTGAGTTGCATAAAGCATAACTATAGGGTGTCGTGTGTTCCGACACCCTTTTGTGAGTAGTGACTTAAGATTGTAATGTTTATTATTTTTAAATATGTATATCGTAATTTCACCGACTATAGACAGTTGGTAATTTATATGATTGATTAGGATATTGATGATATATAGATTATTTAATGAGGTATAATTGTGAAGAATTTGATGAAATACATCAAAGGGTATGAGGTACAAAGTATCCTTGCTCCCTTGTTTAAATTGTTTGAGGCACTCATGGATCTGCTTGTGCCGATCGTGATCGCGCGTATTATTGATAATGGAATTGCTACAGACAATAATGCATATATATGGAAATATTTTTGGTTCTTAATTCTACTCGCTGCACTTGGTCTTGCATTTTCTATTACTGCACAATGGTTTGCAGCTAATGCAAGTGTCGGTTTTGCAACGGCTCTTAGAAAGGATCTTTTTTCTCATATCCAGTCATTTTCTTATTCTGCACTTGATAAGGCCGGAACAGATACTCTTATAACAAGGATGACAAGTGATATTAATCTTATTCAGAATGGTGTAAACATGGCGTTAAGGCTGCTTCTTAGGAGCCCGTTTATCGTTATCGGTGCAATGATCATGTCATTTACAATTGATGTGAAGTGTGCACTGGTATTTGCGGTAGCAATTCCTCTTCTTTCGCTGGCTGTGGCTGCGATAATGTATGCAACAATTCCGTTATTTAAGAAAACTCAGGCTACGCTCGATGAAGTGCTTGGAATTACCAGAGAAAATCTGAAAGGCGTTCGTGTGATAAGAGCTTTCTGTAAGGAAGAGGATGAGATAGAGAGCTTTGATGAGAAGAATGAAGAACTGACAAGGCTTAATGAATTTGTCGGAAGAATATCAGCGCTTATGAATCCTATTACATTTTTGATGGTTAATGTGGCAACGATATTTCTTATCAAACAGGGTGCATTACAGGTAAGCGCAGGTGTGCTTAAACAGGGTGATGTGGTTGCGATGTATAATTATATGGCTCAGATGATCGTTGAGCTTATTAAGTTCGCATCACTTGTGGTTATAATCAACAAAGGACTTGCCGGGGCTAAGCGTGTGTCGGATGTGTTTGATATAGATCCGGGAATAGAATATAGTGATGATATTGTTGAGGCTTCCGGTAAAGGCAAGGCACATTCTTCAGCTCGGAAAACATCTAAGAATGCAGTGACAGGTAAGAACAGATTACTGGCAGACAAACAAAGATTACGTGAAGAAAAGAGTCGTGAGGAAAAGAGAAAAGGCAAGCGTTCTCAAAAGGAATCGTCTGATGAATCTAATAATAGAAAATTGCCTGTGGTCAAATTTGACAAAGTATCATTCGGTTATAATACTTCCGGAGATGAGGCGGTTTCTGATATAAGCTTTGAGATTGACAAAGGTCAGACGGTTGGTGTTATCGGAGCAACAGGAAGTGGTAAATCAACTTTGATGAATCTTATTCCGAGATTTTATGATGTGACAAAGGGACAGGTTATTGTTGATGGTAAGAATGTTAAGGATTATAAGAAGAGTGAGCTTCTTTCCAAATTCGGTATCGTTCCTCAGAAAGCAGTGCTGTTTGAGGGAACTATAAGGGATAATCTCTTGTGGGGTAATGAGAATGCTACTGATGACGAACTTATGGAGGCAATTGAGTTAGCTCAGGCTGCAGAAGTGATCAAAGGTAAGGATAAAGGTCTCGATACATATGTTGAACAGAATGGACGTAATTTCTCCGGCGGTCAGAAGCAAAGACTTACGATTGCAAGGGCATTGGTTAGAAAGCCTGAGATATTAATATTAGATGATTCTGCAAGTGCGCTTGATTATGCAACGGATGCTAAGCTTCGCGCAGCGATTGCAGGACTTGATGAGGATATGACTGTATTTATCGTGTCACAAAGAACGTCAAGTATAAGGAATGCAGATGTGATTATTGTTATGGATGATGGTGATATTGTCGGAAAGGGAACTCATGATGAGCTTATGAAAAACTGTGAAGTATATCAGGAGATATATTATTCGCAGTTTCCGGAGAAGAGAGAAGGATAGATGATTTGCACAACAAAAAAACAGATGATGAGAGTTCAACAAGCACATATGGAACAGGGGAAGATTAAAACAATAGAAGATTTATACGATAGATGGTAAGAGAAGTGGTGAGCATATGAGTAAGAAGAAAAAGAAGAGTACAAAAAAAAGCAGTAATAAAAGACAGAATAATACTGCAAAAAAGAATAATGCCAAAGTTCGTGTTCAGAACAGTAATATAAAAGAGAATAGTGTTCAGTCAGGTGCGCAGGAAAAAACGCAAAAAACTTTGCAGAAGAAAGAGAAACAGATCTCAGATTCGAAAAAAGACATCGGTGCTATCAATTATAATAGGAAGACTGACCGTAAAAAGGTGTCTACAGATAATACAAACAGTATTGATACCTTGAAGAAGGTCATGTCAGTTATCGGAAGATATAAGATTCTCCTGATAATAAGTATTGTCTTAGCGGCGGTTACTGTTGTGCTTCAATTGTATATCCCTATATTGTTCGGTGATGCAATTGATGGAATTGTATCGGAAGGTCGTGTTGACTTTGAACTGATCAGAGGAGTTCTTTCTAAGACACTTGTACTAATTATCATAACTTCGGCAGCAACCTGGATAATGAATGCGATCAATAATCGACTGGCGTACAGAGTTGTGCGTGATATCAGGGCAACGGCTATAAGACAGATTGAAAGGCTTCCACTATCATATCTTGACTCCCATAGTACAGGTGATGTTGTGGGGCGAGTGATAGCTGATACTGATCAGTTGTCTGATGGTCTGTTGCTGGGATTTACACAGCTTTTCAGCGGTATAATTACAATTCTTGTGACAATCGGTTTTATGTTTTCTAAGAATATTGCGATTTCATTTATGGTGATAGCGCTTACTCCGATAAGTTTCCTTGTGGCAAGATTCATATCCACACATACATATAAGATGTTTCAGAAACAGACTCACACAAGAGGTGCACAGACAGCACTTGTGGAGGAAATGATAGGAAACCAGAAGGTAGTTAAGGCATTTGGATATGAGGATAGGGCAGCGGAAAGATTTGATGTGCTAAATGAGGAGTTACAGGAGTATTCGCGTAAAGCAATATTTTACAGTTCGCTGACTAATCCAAGTACACGTGCTGTTAATAATGTGATATATGCACTTGTAGCTTTGGTGGGTGCCGGGAGGATAATGGCAGGGGCGCTTACGGTCGGCGGTCTTTCAGTATTGCTTGCCTATGCCAACCAATACATGAAACCATTTAATGACATAAGTAATGTTGTTACGGAATTACAAGGTGCACTGGCATGCGCGGCAAGAGTGTTTGAACTTATAGAGGAGAAGCCTGAGAAGAAGGATTCACCGCAGATCATGGATATGGCTAAGGGCAGTGTTACTATTGATGATGTATCATTTTCATATAATAAGGATAAGAAACTGATAGAACATTTCTCTCTCGATGTGAAACCGGGTACAAGGGTTGCAATAGTCGGACCTACGGGCTGTGGAAAGACTACATTTATCAATCTTCTCATGAGATTCTATGATGTAGATGGTGGAAAGATTAAAGTGGATGACTGGGAAATTGATAAGATAAACCGACATTCGCTTCGAAGAAATTACGGAATGGTGTTACAGGAGACGTGGATCAAGAATGGAACTATCAGGGAGAATATCGCATTTGGCAATCCTGATGCAACAGACGAGGATATAATTAAGGCGGCTAAGGCAGCACACAGCTGGGGCTTCATACGTCGTATGCCGGATAGACTTGATACAGTGATAAATGATAACTCTTTAAGTCAGGGGCAGAAGCAGCTTCTTTGCATAACAAGAGTAATGCTGTTACTTCCGCCAATGCTTATACTCGACGAGGCTACTTCGAGCATAGACACAAGGACTGAGGTTAAGATTTCCGAAGCATTTAATACAATGATGGAGGGAAGGACCAGTTTCATAGTGGCACACCGTCTCTCAACTATCAGAAATGCGGATATAATCCTTGTTATGAAGGATGGTAAGATAATAGAACAGGGTGATCATGAGAGCCTGCTTTCGAAAAATGGGTTCTATACAAAGCTGTATAATTCGCAGTTTGAGCAAATAGCATAAATATTTTCTTGCATTTTCTCATATAAATCACTATTATATATAAACATGGTTAGTAATTATAGAAACTCTTTTTAATTTACTATGAAAGTTAACGAATTAAGTTCGAAGAGCGCTGATGAGTGTCACTTTCATGTATACGTGAACATGATGCACTCTGTGAAGTAAGCTCCTTAAGGAGCACAACTGAACATTAGTGCTGTTCGGTGTGCTTTGAATAATACATACAAGGTATTTTGTTAACCTGATTAATTTCT
>CAMHMG010000123.1 GCA_946186175.1 uncultured Clostridia bacterium
TGAGAAATCGTTATTACAACGATATTTCACTTAGCATGCTGTATCAGTATTGTGGTAGGTCTAATTCTTACAGTAATTTTTATGAAATCTATTAATAGAGATGGAAAGATGAAGACAGAGTATGATGAGAGACAGAAGGAAGCTCGCGGAAGAGGATATATGTATGGCTTTTTCGCAACAATTATCACTAATGGACTTCTGATGGTTTTATCGATATCATGTGATATTGAAGTACTGGGAATATCTTTATATTTTATACCGATACTCATTGGTATTATTGCACAGGTAACATACTGTGTTTTCAACGATGCCTACGTTGGACTTAATAACAATATGACTAGATTTTTTGTAGGTATGACATTTATCACAGCATTTAATTTCTTTGTGGGAATCAAAGCTCTTACAGACGGAGAGCTTATAGTTGACGGAAAGTTCCAGGGACCATTTGTTAATATTTTGTGCGGAAGCATATTCCTTATACTGATTGTTGAAATGCTTATTAAGAAGCTTATTGACCGCAATGAAGAGTAAGGGGAGTGATGATATATGAAGAATCTTCGTTTGAAGGCAGCTCGGGCGGGGCTTGATATGTCTCAGGATGATCTTGCTAAGGCTGTAGGCGTATCAAGACAGACCATAAGTGCAATAGAGAAGGGCGACTACAATCCAACTATTAATCTTTGCATCAGTGTCTGCAAGGTGCTGGGAAAGACATTAGATGAGTTATTCTGGGAAGAGTAGTGTATAACGAGAAACCAATGGTTGCGAATGCTATAAGAAGTTTGAAATACATCTTATAATACAATAGAATTTTGAGGGAGTATATCTTAACTGATGATAAGATATGCTCCCTTTTATGTGCGCCTTGCTGCGCACGTCGCTAATTGTGCAAAAATGTTGATAAGTTGTAAAGCGAACCCACCCTGTCAGTATTACGCACCTCATGTCGATTACTGCTATTTTTGTCGAATAGGACGAAGAACCGTTGAATTTTCTAATTGTAGGATAACACGTGATTTGGTACAATTTAAATATTATAATTTGGAGGATAATATTAAGAGAAGAATTATAAATAATGTAGATATCTTAACATAGAGAGGGTTACCAATATGAACGATAATAATTCTGAAAGCACTATTGTTAAAAAGAGAAAGCTTAATGATGCGAGGGAATGTGAAGGTATAGTTGAGATAGAGCAGTTATTATAGGATTGATAGGGGGAAAAGGATGAACCTGAGCGAATTTATAAAAAACAATGAAAAAAACACAAAAATTATATTGGCAAATAAGGTTTCTGTGGGAAATGCGCTGATAAGGAGGTGCAATATTCGGGAGGGTGTACCTAGTTTTAATATAATTACTAAAACTCCGTTTGATATTGCAAAAGAGATTATAGATTCAAAAATGGCAGAAGCGGTTAATTATTTATCCCAAGAGGGTTCGGTGTATATTATGATGAATGTACTTCGGGAAATGGATAGCGATATGCTGCCTGAAAGTACTCTTACCATGGTAACGGTGAGGGAAGTTTTGCTTCGCGTGAATGAATTGCGGGAAAATGGTGTTACTGATACATATACAGAAGTAAAAGATAAAGAAGGAAAGATAAAGGAACTTAATCGTGTTTGGGAAACTTATGAAAAAAAACTTGAGGAAGAGGAGCTTTATGACAGAAGCCGAGTTTTGTGGAAGGCAAAAGATATTTGTGCAGAAGAGGATGTTTCAAAGCTTGTGCCTTATCTTAAAGGCGCAGTTTTGGGTAATCTTTCCACAAACAAATGGAGTGTTGCTGAAAAGGAATTTATTGAGGCACTTATTTCAAAAACGGTGACCGGTGAAAAGAAAATTGAGTCTATAGAATTTCTTGAAGAAGAGAGTGACAAGGGACTTTCATTCTACAAGGCAAGAGGCATAACAAATGAGATACGTTATGTTGCTAAAAAAATAAAAAAGATTTCTGAAACTGAAAGTTACGGTACAGTTGCGCTATATTATTATGCTCCTGAATATATAAGTGTCTTAAAGGCAGTTTTGGATGCTAATAGGATTCCGTATTGTTTGGCTGAGGGAAGACCTACACAAGAATTGCATTTAACGCAATTCTTTATTTCTTTGTTGGATTCTGCCAGGAAGAATTTTTTATATGAGATATTGGAGAAGGCGGTCCGTAACAGAGTGATTACTTTCGATAATGTGTTAAAGAAAAAAGGTGAATCGTCAGAGTATAATGAAGAATTAATTGAAGAACAAATTGAACAAGACTTAAATGAAGATTATGATTCAGATACAAATTTCGATGAAATGACGGAAGTAGAAATGGAGACTGAGGTATCAAAGCTGTCGGAAGCTGAAGAGGCGCACAGGGATACCGTAAAGGTAAATCCTATTCGAGGCTACAGGCGCGCGCTTTCTGCCGGCATAGGTTGGGGACGAGAAAATTATATCGATTACTATAAACGAGTAGAAGAAAATGAAAATTCTGAAGAGAATGAAAAAGTATTTGCAAAGTTCTTGTATGATTTTGTTTCGGTCTTTGATGAAGAACTATCTATTGGAGAGATTTACCGAAAGCTTTGGGAATTTGTCCAGCTTTATACATATGCAAAGAATCCTGAAAAAGCAGTATTAAATCAGGCGCTATATGAGAAGTGGAATGAACTGATGTTAATTGACAGTACAGGATATTCATTGAACGAAAAGATCGAATTTATTCGGGATATGTTTGTAAATATGAAAACAGCTGACGGAACGGAAAAAGGAGAGGCTGTCTGTATTTTTCCTATGCGTGATCTTTTTGTTATGGAAAGAAAACATAATTTTATAGTAGGATTGTCATCAACATCATTTTCCGTAAATGACAAGCAGTCACCGTTGCTTTTGGATGAGGAAAAGATAAAGTATGTAAAAGGAGCAGGGGATTATGATAGTCCCGTCGAGATTTCTTCCCAAAATTACGAGAGATTGTCTGAAAAGGTGAAAAACAGTCTTTGCACACGGAGTTTAGAAGCCGATGTTTCAATTTCTTATTCCTACTATGATTCTGTAAATCTTAGGGATAGCAGTCCTTCTGTACTTTTTGTTGAACTTTCAGGCGGTGAAGAAATTGAGACAGCTGGATATATGGATGCGTCATATATTGTGAAAGATGACATTAAATTGTCTGTGGATGATTTGAAAGATTCCATTAAAGAAAGGGCAGAGTTAATAGAACAAGAGCGGGAGGAGAAACGAAAAAAACGGGAAGAAAAAGGAAATAGTAAAACAACGGATGCACAGAAAGAAGAACTTCCAAAAGAAGAACTCCAAAAAGAAAACCCTAAAGAAGCTATTAAAATGAGTGCAACGGGGATCCAAGCGCTTTTGGGATGTCCGCTTATCTATTATTATCGGTATATAAAATACTTACGGATTGATAATCAGATGACACCGCAGGGACATGAATGGTTGAATGCATTAAATAAGGGAAATGTTTGTCATTATTTCATGGAGAAATATATGGCAAAAGCAAAGAATCCTGCCGGTGGAATTGAACAGCAATTGTTTGATGAAGCTTATGAAGAATCAGTAAAAGAGATTGAAGAAATACAGCCCGTGTATTCTGAAGTGATTAAAAATCGTGAAAAGGAATATTATAAAGAAAAGATCAAATCTTATTTGGAATTCCTTTGTAAAAAATGGAAAGAGGATTTAGACGCCGGAAAAGAGTGGAAGGTTATTGGTTGTGAACTTCATTTTGGAAGTGGTGAAGATAACGAAAAAATAAAAGTTGAATACATAGGTAAAAAGTTGGATTATAAAATAATTCTGAATGGCTCTATTGATCGTTTGGATGGATATATGGATAAAGATGGGAGGCTTATACTCCGGATTGTAGATTATAAGACCGGAAAAAAGGAAAATAAAATAAAAGAAGTTAAACGTGGTGTTCAGATACAGCATTATGTGTATGCAATAGCAACGAGTAATTACTTGGAGAGTGCTGAAGGTAAAGAACGTTGTAGAGATTTGTTTGGAAGAGATTATACAGAATACTGTTTTGAATGGGTGGGTTATACATTCCCATATGAGGAAAAGGAAGAAGACAGACTCTTAGATATATTGACAGATTCGTCTTGTGGCATATTTATGAATGATGGAGATGAAACCGAGCAGACGGATGAAGAGAATATTAATAAAATAATTACATCATTTCCGGATAATATTTCGGACCAGTTAGATGATATTATAGGCAATATTCAGACAGGACATGAAGATGAGGTTCAGAATATAATGGAAGAACTTATCCATGAAAAGCGAAGATACTTAAAATTAATGAAGGCAAAAAAGCAAGATCAAGACGAAGACAATCAAGACGATAATACAATCAAATTAGAGGCTCCGCTTAGTGAGTTTTGTGACGGTAATTATTGTATCTATAAACCGATTTGTCGTAAATGGGTGGGCTATACAGAAGAAGATACTGAAGATGATACAGAGGAGGATGAGTAATGAGAGCTGATGGAATGACAGAAGAAGAAATGCGAAAAGAAATCGAAACAAATCTCAATCTCAATATGTTTGTTGAAGCCGGAGCCGGTGCAGGAAAAACAACACTAATTGTCCGTCGTATCGTAAATATGCTATTAAGTGGAGTAGAGCCCGGAGAAATAGTGGTTATTACTTTTACAAATGCAGCAGCAGAAGAACTTCGCGGACGAATCATCAGTAAGGTGACAGAAAGAGCAAAAGATGATCCGAAAATGGAGGATAAACTTCATCATATGAACGATATGAATATCTCCACAATACACAGTTTTTGCAATATCCTTCTTCATGAACAGGGACTTGTGGCGAAACTTCCCATTGATTTAGAAATGCTTCAGGGGCTTGATGAAATTAAAGAAAAGAAAGAGTATTTTGACGCCTTTTTGAATACATTAGAGAGCACAGACTGGGATGATCTTGAGGCAAACATGGGGCCTAAAGGGTCGCGTTATATAATTCGTAAAAATATGGAAGAATTATATATGAAAATGGTGGATCTGCCCGAAGATACCAATATTATCATCCCTGAGCCTGTAGATGAAGCTGCGCAAAAGCAAGCATTTGAAATTCTGAAAGCTATAGTCTTTGGTGATTCGGTAAAAGGCATACCAACATTGGAAGAGAGGATTCTTTCTGCATTAAATGAATGCATCAAACCTGAAAAAGCCGGAGCTATATCTTCGCTTCCTGCTTCCTTTTCGGATGCAGAAGCAGAATATTGTGGAAAAGGAAAAGCACCATTTAAGAAGGAGATTTCTGATGTGCTTTTGGCAGATCACACTATTGACAGTGAAAACACAGTATATAAGTTGATTCTTAATAAAGAAGAGTACACGTTTCTGTCAAAGGGCAAATTTAAAGCAATCATTGATAAGGAAAAGTTAGAAGAGGCAAACAAAAAGATCAGTGAGGAGATCAATCAGCTTCTTACCAGCAACCTTCGTGAGATGCTTCCGGTGTTAAAGTGCAAGGATGAGGAGAAGACAAGCATTACTTATCAAGAGGCATTGAATACTGAAAACGAAAAAAATGGTTATGGCATTTTAGTCGCAAGATATGCCAAAAAAGCAAGAGAATATTACCGCGATAAATCAAAGAAAAATCGTATTACAAATGACAGATTGCTTGAACTTACCAGAGATCTGATCTTAAATGAAAATAAGAGTGCTTTGGAATATTTTTCAAAGAAATATACCCGTTTTTTTGTGGATGAGTTTCAGGATACGGATCGTATTCAGGAATCATTTATTTATCGCCTGGCAACAGAAGTAAATGATGAATCGAAACTTAAAGATGGGGCACTATTTGTGGTGGGAGATCCCAAACAGTCTATTTATAGATTTCGTGGAGCGCAGCCAGCAGTATATTTTTATACTAAGTCAAAGATGGAAAATCTCGATAACTCAAAGGTATATGAATTATCATACAATTATCGTTCTAATTCGGATGTTATAAGCTGGGTGAACGATAAATTTGAAGAGGCAGATAAAATAACACCTATCGTGGATGAAGAAGGTATATCCTATACATATCAGAGGATGACTGAAATAAAGCAGGCGGCAGAGGCAGACAATGTAGTTAGCGGCGTGTATCACCTAGGACTACCTGATGCTGAGCGTCATATAGGAAAAGTGACAAGAAGTTTAAAGACAAAGACTGAAAGTCTTGATGGATATGTATATAATTCCGGTGAATCTGATGATGACATAAGAAATGTTGTCAACTTAATTCTTGACCTTACAAAAAAAGATAAAGATGGAAAAGGTTATTTTAAGATTACTCGTTATAATGATGATCATCAACCTTATGCTGATGATATCAAGCGGTCTGATTTTCTGCTGATCAGTCATAATAAAAAGAGGATGGAAGCTTATGTTATGGCAATGAAGAAAAGCGGAATCCCGGTTGTGCTTGATGGCGAGGAGGACATGAAGGCGGATAAAGGACTTGTAGTATATGTAAGATTGTATCAATATCTTGTAAATCCACGAGATTCGTTTTACAGAATAGGTGCAGAGGAAGCGTTAAGAGAGACCATACATATAAAAAACGAAAAAGAATTACATGAATTATCTGAAAGGATATTGGATTGTTTATATGAGGACGCTAAGTCTATGAGTGCGTATGGAATGGCAGAATATCTCGAGCGCCAGGTATCGGTACTCTTTGATAAAAATATTGCTGTAAGCCAAGTAAAAACACTTAGTTCACAGGCTCATATCAGACAGATGATAGAAAATCTCTGTGTAAAGGTGACAGGAACCGGCATCGAATTTGCGGAGGCAATGCAGGAATATCTGGATACAAAGGTAGAACATGAACTGTCTCTTGATAAAGAACTTGATGCTGTGCGATTTATGAATCTGCATAAGACAAAGGGTTTAGAGGGGAATATTGTTATTATTTTGGATAGACAGGGTAATGACGAGTTTGCAGTTACAGATTGTATGGATGAAAACAGATATTACCCGGGAGCATCTTTTTGGACAGCATTAAAAAAATACAATGAAATACAGGAAAAAGCAAAAAAATCCGAAGGTGCAGAATTCCATCGTTTGGAGTATGTGGCAGTTACTCGTGCTGCACAGGCTGTGATTTTTATGGAGGTGCTTAAAAGGAATGGATTGTTTGCCAAACAGATACTGACCGGACCAATTGATAAAAAGGAATTAGATGCTACGCAATTAGAGGACGCGATTCAGAATAAAACAATATATAAAAGTATGGATAAAAAATCATATTCATATAAAATTTGTCAATCTTATAATATAAGAGAGATTATTAATAACATTATTCCTAAAGACAAGATAGTTAATAAGCCATATGAGGCGGATAATCCAAAATCATACACTGCCAGACAGGATGACTATGCAAGCAGAAAAAATCAGGAATTAAAAAAAGACGGTATGCTTGTAAAAGAATCTCCTAGTGGTCTTGAAAAAGCGTCTTCTTCTATACAGAAAGCTGCAATTGGTAAGGCTAAAGAAGCGGGCAGAAAGAAATCTGATGAGTACAATTGGAACTTACTTCGTCCGATTGGAAACGTGGCCGGAGATATTCTTCATCGCAGTATGGAACTTTTGGTTGGAAGAAAATTTGTAGGAACCGGAACAGATATAAAGTCCACTGTTATGCAGGCTGTTGCGGAAAATAGTGATAGACTCCATATGATCAGGGAAAAGATGGTAAAAGATCTGGTAAAAGAAGGGTATACCGAGAAAGCAGAGGAGATTGACGAGGAGAAGACAAAGGACATAGTTACTGAGTTTATTACATCCTGTGCAGTCGCATACGATACTTACCTTGATGAAATATGGAACGAGGTGGCTAATGTATATCCTGAAGTTCATTTTTCTTACGAGGAGAAGGATGATAATGATCCGGCTGTTACTGTGTGGATGAATGGAACGGCGGATCTTATCATGGAGATGAAGGACGGCACTTATCATCTGATTGATTATAAATCTGATAACGATTTTCGTTTAACAGAGGAAGAAATGAATTCTACTCTAAGTGAGAAATATACACCACAACTTGATGTGTATCGGGGAGTGATTCAGAAAATGCTTGGTGCTGACAAAAAGAACATAAAAACAGGGATTATTTCGTTTTCTCAAAAGGATAAGGATGGTAATATTATTCTTGATAATAAAGTGCGGGTTCGCTACACTGAGTTGTATGGTAGTTATGTATAAGAAAAAATATGAGGGAGCATATCTTAATTAATGATAAGATATGCTCCCTTTTTTTGAATTTAGACAATTGCGAAACTCATTGAAAGAATGGAAATTAGAGTTTCGAAATCACCTTATTGTTGAATTGCTTGATGATTTAATAATCTGCTTTAAAAAATCAGATTATTGTGGTAAAATATTACTATATGTGTGAAATTATACGCCGCGTATACAGAAGTGGTGTAAAGCATTGATTTTACTGAGCTTTAATTAGTGAAATAAACTATAGCTAATTGCTAAACTCATTGAAATATGCGTAGCTCAAATAATAAAAAGAGAGGAATACCGTTAGGAGGAATAGGATTATGGAACACAAATATGGGGAGAAACATTCACTGAAAAAGCTGTTGATTATGACCTTTATTTTCTGCGCAGCATTTATTTCAATTGGGAAGGTGAAGAAGGTGCATGCGACAGAGTGGTACGAAAGCTATGATTATTCTATAGATTCTAATGCCAAAACGATTACTATCAAATCTTCTAAAGGAACACTTGGTGCGACTGCTACAGTGCCGGGAAGTACGACGATTGGTGAAGTAACTTATACAACAATACTTAATAATGCATCCGGCGGTCCTTCAAGTTTATGGGCAGCAGATAAAGATAATTTGACATCCTTAACAATTCAGAGCGGTGTTAAGGCGGCAGCGGGATGTCATCATTTATTCAATAATT
>CAMHMG010000124.1 GCA_946186175.1 uncultured Clostridia bacterium
TATCTGACATATCTTATATTTCTTCTTCCTGCAATGATACTTGGTTTTTGGGCTCAGATGAAGGTTAAGGGAACATTTAACAAATACAACATGATAGAGAATTCCAGAGGGATGACCGGTGCTCAGACGGCCCGGATGGTGCTTGATCAGAATGGTCTTTCCTATGTTGGGATTGAACATATTCCAGGGGAATTGACAGACCACTATGATCCTCGCAGTAATGTTATCAGATTATCGAGTTCAGTTTATAATTCGACATCGATAGGAGCTATTGGTGTTGCGGCTCATGAGGCCGGGCATGCGGTTCAGCATGCTGAAGGATATGCGCCTATCAAAGTCAGAAATGCAATTATTCCTGCCTGCAATATCGGCTCGAGAGTTGGCCCTATTATGATAATAATAGGATGTATGTTGGCAGGTTCAACAGGAAGAGCTCTTATATTTTTCGGAATAACACTGTTTTCTTTAGTAGCTTTGTTTCAGTTGGTAACTCTTCCGGTTGAGTTTGATGCTTCGGGAAGGGCTCTTGAGGTGATAAGAGACAATGGAATTTTTGATGACGAAGATTACGATGGAGCAAAGAAGGTGCTTACTGCTGCTGCGATGACTTATGTGGCGGCTCTAGTAACTACACTCTCACAGATATTATATTATGCAGTCAGATTTTTGGGAGTTGGGAGAAGGCGTGATTGAATGAAGTTAAGAATTTCTTAATTTGACGGATTGTTTTTTTGGTGGTAAACTCTCTGATGAAATTATGGGTAATATTGAATATATGTAACTGTTAGACGGCATATACTATTCAGTGCCGGTCGCACGCGAATGTATATTTTGCTATACGACAGACATATATTTAATCAATAATTAAACAGAATAGCATTAAGGAGGACCTTGTGATGAGAAAGATGTATAAGGGTATATCGGCTGTTTTAATGGCAGTGGTTATTGTATGTTCGCTTCCTGCAGCGGGACTGACGGCACGCGCTGATGCGTTGTCTGATGCAGCGCCTGAGGATGTATATGTATCATTTGGAGCAGATCTTAAAGATGATGAGAAAGATAAGGTTATGGACCTTATGGGAATTGATGAGGATGATCTTTCGGATTATACGGTCGGAGAGATAACTAATGATGATGAACACGAATATCTTGGAGATTATCTTGATGATAGTGTTATCGGTTCAAGAGCTTTATCATCTGTTGTTGTAATTGTTGGACAAGAGGGTGACGGTATTGATGTAGAAACAAAGAATATTTCTTACTGTACACCGGGAATGTATACTAATGCGTTAATTACAGCAGGTATCAAAGACGCAGAGGTGATTGTTGCGGGACCATTTGAGATAACAGGTACTGCAGCGCTTGTGGGTGCGATGAGAGCATATTCGGCACTCA
The DNA here is from genome assembly GCA_946186175.1 of uncultured Clostridia bacterium. Classification (GTDB taxonomy): domain Bacteria; phylum Bacillota; class Clostridia; order Lachnospirales; family Lachnospiraceae; genus CAG-590. Next base: position 1,396 of record CAMHMG010000124.1, read on the forward strand.
CTGGTGAGACTATCTCATCTGCAAGTATGGATACTGCGGTTAATGAGCTTGTAGTAACAAGTCAGATGGCTCAGGAAGGTAATATTAATGCAGAGGATGTAGAACAGTTGATGGCATTTGTTAAGGCTAAGGTTGTTGAGGAAAATCTTGATAATGAAGAGGCTATTGGCAAGGCTATAGACCAGGGCGCCTCAGAGCTTGGCATATCAGTTTCTGATGATGAGAAAGCTACTATAATTTCTCTTATGAAGAAGATCAATGCTCTTGACTTAGATGTTGACAGCATGAAGGAACAGGCAAAGGATCTGTTTAATAAGCTTGAAGATATGGGAATCGATAAGGAACAGGCAAAGAATTTCTTTCAGAAGATAGTTGATGCGCTTACTGAATTCTTTGAAAAATTATTTGGTTAATATTGTCTATTATAATAGGAAGAATTTTATAGAAGAGAATACAATAAAATTTTTGTTTATTAAGTATTGGTATAACTTGTGGGAATAATTATATGTTAAAATGTTATTATATGGATCTTGAAAGTGACTGCTCTGAAGAGCAGTCGCTTGTGTTATATAAAACTTTATTGCCGGATAGAAAAGACAAAGTTGACAGGCTTAAAAATATAGACATGAAGAAAAAACAGATTTTGACCAGTGCTTTTTTGCAGTATGTTCTTAGCGCCTGTTTGAATATTCCGATAAAGGATATACGGTTTAATTATAATTCATATGGAAAACCTTCCATAGATATGTCGGATATATATTTTAATATGTCTCATTCGGGGAGCTATGTCATAGTGGCGATTAGTGATCATCCTGTGGGTGTTGATGTCGAGAGAAGACGTAATGACAGGATAGGAGTTGCAAAGAGATGTTTCTGTAAAGAGGAATATGAATATATTACCGGTGGGGGAGACAAAGATGAAGTGCTGGATAGGTTTCTTTTATATTGGACAATGAAAGAAGCTTATGTCAAATATATAGGAATGGGACTGGCAGTGCCGTTAAACTCTTTTAAGATTATTTATGATAATGAAGATTGTTATCGGATTGATGCGGGTGATGAGCCCTATAATGGGGTATATGAGATGAAAAAAGATGTTTTGCTGACATCATTTCGGCTCGATTTAGAATATAGGTTTTCTATATGTTGCGAAAGAGGATGCCTTAATGATTATAAAGAAACTAAATATAGTGTTTTAGATACAAATAAGGTCGAACTGAATGCCCTGTTTGGTGCATGAAATATATGTTTTGTGCGATTTGTCGGAAATTTTTGGATTGATATTCCATTTATGGATATTTTAACTATTTTTGTATTTTCTGTTGACAAATGAAAATGTATGGTGTATTCTAACACCGATACAAATTAAAGAAGGAGAGGATATCAAGATGAAGAAAATGGCAAAAACTGCTGTAGTTGCTCTTGCATTAGCATTATCATTAAGCTTTGCTGTAAGCACAACTGCAGACGCAAAAGTCAAAGTATCAAAAGTAACTTCTGTTAACAAGTTGACTGGTTCTAAGTCAATCACTTTAACAAAGGGCAAGAAAGCTACTTTGAAGACAACTGTTACAGTTAAGCCTAACAAGGCAGCTAACAAGAAGGTAACTTACAAGTCTTCAAAGAAGAGCGTAGCTACTGTTACTAAGAAGGGTGTAATCACAGCTAAGAAAGTTGGTTCAGCTAAGATCACTGTAACTTCTAAGAAGAACAGCAAGAAGAAAGCTACTGTTAAAGTTAAGGTTGTTGCTGGTAAGGTAACAAAGGTTGCTCTTACTGCTGCTGCTACTGAGATCAAGATTGGTGAGTCAACAACAGTTTCAGCTAAGGTTAGTACAAAGGGTAAGAAGCCTAACAAGAAACTTGTTTGGAAGACAAGCGATTCTAAGATTGCTACAGTAGATGAGAAGGGTAACGTTTCAGGTGTTGCTGAAGGTAAAGTAACAATCACAGCTACTTCTACAGATGGTACTAAGAAGAGTGCTAAAGTAGAGATCTCAGTTGTTAAGAAGACTACTACTCTTGCTCTTAAGGACAAGACTCCTGTTAAGGCTACTGTTAAGTTCGTAGCTGGAACAAAGAACGACAAGATTGCTGAAGATGTTGAAAAGGCAGTTGCAATGTTAGGTGCTAAGGACAAAGAAGTAACACTTAAGATTGATGGCAAAGAGTACAAAGTTAAGGGATCTGACGCTAAGGCTAAGATCGCAGCTAAGGCTAATGCTAAGAGTTCTGTAGTTGTTGAGGCAACAACAGATGCTACATACAGCCTTGCAAGCGCTGTATTCACACCAGCAACAGTTGAGTCTATCACACTTAATGATGTTACATTCTCTAAGATTACTGCAACATCATTCAACATTGGTAACACAACTTATACTTACACAGCATCTGGAAAGAATGTTGTAGTAGATGGTCATGTTGCAGCTGATTTTGCTAAGGTAACAGCAATCACAGCTACACAGAACTAATTAATAGTTATTAATTGACAATTAATTTATAACTTTATACATAAGCTGTTGGATGAGTGTCCAGCAGCTTATGTTCTGTCAAAGAGGATTAAATTGATTTTATACGTATAACGGAGGCATTTATGTTCGGAATCAATAAAAGGAACAAGGTTAAATACATAATTATACTTGGGATAATGGTATTATCATGTGTGATGATTCCTAATAAGGTTGTATTTGCAGGAGACATTAACAGTAATGAAGCGGGGTTGATTGCTGCTGCAAGTGGAACATTTGAATATGATGGAAAGACATATCGTGCCGGATCCGCGTATATTAATTCACTTACCGCATATCTGTCAGGAGATGATGTGGATCTTACTGCTGAACAGTGCCAAAGTGCAATGTCGCAAATGTATGGCAGTGTTGCGGAGGGTGTTGAAAGAGGATATCTATACGAAGTTGGTGGAGAACAGCAATCCTCTGACAGCTCATCTCCATCTTCGGCATATTCTGATGATGAAGGTGATGATGCAAGCGGGAAGACTGATAAAAAGGCTGATGAGAAGCCAGATAGTACCTCAAACAATAACAGTGATACGCTTGATAGTGACCCGAAAACATCTTCGGAAGATTTGAATGTATGGGACTCAATGTCTAATCAGACAGAAGCTAAGAATAAGCTTCAGAATCGTCCGGAACAGGAAGATGCTAATGCATCTGTTAAACTTGAGGACGGAGATATTGTTGTAACGACAAAGGATAATGAGACAATCAGTTTATCGAAAAAAGAGCAGCTTATTCCGGATAAAGTAATATATTTGATCGATATGATAGCTGTTATTGTATTGGCAGTTACATTGATCTGTGCAGTGATTCTGTTGATGACAAAATGTATGGTATTTATTAAACCAAAGAGCCGAAGAGCAAGACCCGGACATACCAGGAGAAGAAAGATAAGAAGATATACCAGAAATATTATGACTATAACGACGGCTATTTCATTTATTGTTATTTTTCTAATGGCAGGGTTATATATAAGTGTTTTTAATAAGAACACAATAATGCAGAATATGCAGTCAAGCGGTTATTTTAGATATGCATATTCAGAATATATTTCGGAAAAGGCACAAGAGTTTAAGGATACTAATTCCATTTTGGGAGAAATATTAAGTTATGATGATTTCCTATTCAATGTAAAACAGAATTCAATTAAAATATTAGATGGTGAAACTGATGTGAGAATACCGGAGAGTAATGTCTCTCCGTATATAACTAATGTTAAGAAGAGTTATATGAAGGCGTTCTCGATTGGTGGTATATTATTTATCATTAATGCGATAATAGGTATTATATTCATGATATTTATGGATCAGAAGAGGGAACGTGGAGTTAAACATACAGCTTTTGCTGATTTGATCGCAAGTGCATTGGTGGTTGCTGTTACCATATATATGGCATTTGTTAAACCATACCTGCATTTATATATAGAACCGGATTATTTGTATTTGTTCATAATGGAGTGTATCTTATGGAGCGTTAAAGTTATGACAAGTATTTCCGCTTTTGCAGTTGTACTTGCAATGTTGCTGATTGGTATATATAATTCTATGAGAAATAGATCGGATTCGTAGGAGAAAATATAATGGAGTATTTTGATATACACTGTCATATACTGCCAGGAGTTGATGACGGTGCCCAGACAAAGGAAGAATCGCTTTCTATGATTGATCTGTCATATAATGAAGGGACAAGAGATATAATCTTCACGCCTCATTATATGAGAGGAAAGAATAAGTATACTCGTGAAGAACTTCGGCAAAGATATGAAGAGTTTAAGAAGGAAGTACAGGAAAAGTATCCTGATCTTAGATTGTATTTTGGAAATGAGGTTCTTTATGAAGAGGGTATTATTCAGGATTTGAAGGATGGCAAGATCCAGACGATGAATGATACTAAGTATGTTTTAGTGGAATTCAATATTAGGACAAGTTATAGTCAGATATTTGAGGCTATGCAGAAGATAGAAAATGCCAGATTTCGACCAATAATAGCGCATGTAGAGCGATATAGATGTCTGTTTAAGCACATAGAGAGGATAGAAGAGCTGATTAGAATGGAAGTGCTTCTGCAGATGAACATATCGAGTGTTTACGGAGGCATTTTAGACGAGAATGCCAGATGGTGTAAGAAACTGGTGCGGGAAGGGCATATAAGCTTCTTTGGTACAGATGCTCATGACATGGAAGAAAGAGCACCATACATTAATGATTATGTAGCTTGGATTGAAAAAAAATGTGGTTTGGATTATCTGGAAAAAACTTTTCGTGATAATCCGCAAAAAATGATTGAAAATAAATACATTTTTGATTAAACTAGTAACTGGCGCATGTGAGGAAAGAATATAGGAGATTATACTATCATGATTGAAGAAAGAAATGACGAAATTGAAATTGATTTAAGAGAATTGTTTTTCGTGCTTTGGGGAAAGATATGGATTATCATTCTTGCAACTGCATTAGGACTTGGAGTTGCTGCCGGATATACGACAGCGTTTATGGATCCTATATATAGCTCTACATCATTGTTGTATGTAATGACCAAATCAACAAGTATTACATCATTAACAGATTTACAGGTTGGATCATCGCTGACACAGGATTATCAGGTATTTATTACAAGCCGTCCTGTTGTTGAAAAGGTAATTGAGGATCTTGAACTTGATATGGAGTACGAGCAGTTTGTTAGCACAGTATCTATTGAGAATCCTGTTAATACACGTTTTATATATATAACAGTGAATAATCATGATCCATATATGGCTAAGACGATAGTAGATAAGCTTACTGATGTATCTGCTGAGCGTATGGGCACTATAATGGAAACAGAGAAACCTAATGTTGCTGATTACGGTAATGTTCCGGAGCATCCGACAAGTCCCAGTCTTACTAAGAATGCGCTTATAGGCGGAGTTTTAGGCTTAGTTCTTTCTGTTGGTATAATTCTTGTTCTCTATCTGATGAATGATTCAATTCATACTACAGAAGACGTGGAGAAATACTTGGGAATCAACACACTTGGTCTTATTCCTTTGCAGGAGGGTACTTCTAAGAGAGCAACAAGAGGTCATGATAAGGATATGGCAAGAGCAAGAAAAGCTAAGAAGAAAGAACGAAAAAAGAAATCTTGAAATTGTTTTATGGCAATATAATTATTTGAATTTGTATTCATTGTTTTTCATAGAAAGGTGAGCTTTATGAAAGTTAATTTTGAGAAAAAAGAAGAATTAGATTTCAAGTCTAATGAGGCATACAAGACATTACGTACCAATATTAGTTTTTCGGGCGATGATATCAAGGTAATAGCTATTACAAGTTCTGCACCTAATGAGGGTAAGTCAGCGGTATCATTTAATCTTGCTAATTCATTGGCGGAGGATGGTAAGAAGGTATTATATATCGACGCAGATATCAGAAAGTCCGTTACGGTAGTTCGTTATGGAGTTGATATAGAGACTAAGGGATTAGCTCATTATCTAAGTGGACAGGCTAAGCTTGAGCAGGTTCTATATGAGACTAATGTTAATAATTTAAGCATTATATTTACAGGGCAGACTGCACCTAATCCGTCAGAGCTTTTGGGTAATAACAGATTTAAAAAAATGTTAGAACAGGTCAGAGAAGAATATGATTATGTTATAATTGATTGTCCTCCACTTGGAAGTGTTATAGATGCAGCGATAGTTGCAAAGGAAAGTGATGGAGCAATTATTGTAATTGAGACAGATAATGTTAGCTACAAGATTGTACAGAGAGTTAAGAAGCAGTTAGATCAGAGTGGATGCAGAATACTTGGAGCAGTTCTTAACAAGGTTGAGATGGGTGGCAAGGGTTACTATGGTAAAGGATACTATGGTAATTATTATGGACGATACTATGGTGACTATGGAAATTATGGTGAATCCAAAGAGAATTAGAAAAATGAATAAGATAAAATATATATTAATTGGTTTTTGTCTGGTCGTGACAGGACTTTTCTTCTATGGTGCGAAGGTGAAAGCATATACAGAAGAAGAGAAGCAGCAGGCAAAGGCATGGCTTTCTGCACATGGTTATTCTCCGGATGCCGGTGGAGCATCGGCAGCATATCAGGATTATCTTAACGGCAAGTTTGATGAAGAACTTGGAATAACCAGAGAAACGACTGAACAAAGTACAGGATCAGAACAGTCGGCTTATGATGATTCTGATGATTCAGATGAAAAATCTGAAAAAACCACTGAAACAGAAGAACCGGTAAGAATTAATTCTGCAGCGGATTATATTCAATATAATAGCTCGGAACAGAAGGCTGATGATGCACAGACAACGGAGATGACGACTGAGGAAGTCACAACAGAAATAACGACGGAATCATCTACACAGATAGCTTATGATGATTCAGATGATGAAGATGCTGGTGACGAAGAGGAGACAGATGAAGAATCAGATGGTCTTTTGAAAGAAGATAATGGAGAACACTATAAAGAAGCTATTATTGTAGTTGTCTTGTCTGTCTTGGTTATCATCATAGGTTTTGGTGTTTTTACCCTTTTGAAAAAATAATTATGAAAAACATATATATATTCAATTGATGTGAAATATTAGAAAATGAAAGAAAAATTTTTCTTTCATTTTCTTTGTTATTAGAGTATAATACAATGTAGACATTGTTTGGAACAAGCTGATAATATTTGGCTTTTTCCGACAATTTTATAATTTAATAATACGGAGGTTAATCACATGTTAGTATCAGCAACAGAGATGCTTAAGAAAGCAAAAGAAGGAAAGTATGCAGTTGGTCAGTT
>CAMHMG010000125.1 GCA_946186175.1 uncultured Clostridia bacterium
ACCCCTCAGAATTATATCCTTTGAAACATCCCCATATACAATATTCCCAACCCCGTATGAATATTGCTCTTAACTGTTCAATACAAATCTAAACACCTGCATTACTCTTCATATACGCAAATATATATCTCGATATAAGTCTTATCTTCAAGCATCATAGGAACCTTTATAGGTTGTATATCTGCCTGAATCATAAGATTATTGCCTACTAATGAAATCGGTGGAGTAATGTCAATTATCTTTCCCTGAGTAGAAAACACTGTTGCAGTATTACCCAATATCATATTACTTAACTCATTAAGAGCTGAACAAGCCATCTCATCCAATTCTGCAACAGGCATTCCAAACATCATCTTACTCGCTATATCCTTAGCATTCTCTACCTCCATAGCTAATACAACCTGTCCCTTCATCTCTCCGACAATTCCCACTGTGATCGTATAGGTAGGATAATTAAATGAAAAATTAGCAAGCGATGGTCTACCTACTTTAAGGGTAAGCTGTGTAACCGTTTCAAAAACACTGATGGTCGATTGAAGAAACGGATTAATGTTGTTAACATCCAATGCCTTCTTCATGTTTCACCCCTTTTCTGATTATTCAAAATGTCATTAACGACAATTATTTATCTCAATAATAAACATATTATACATTAAACTCTCTCCTTAATCAAACAAAAATAGAAAGTTTTTTATTTTTTTTATTTTTATTTATAAATTAATATGATATACTGCATAATCATACTGAAAATGCTATATTATGATTATAAAAAACCACAATACAGCGGAGGAATTGTATTATGAATATAGATTTCTATGACTTATTACCGGAAATATCCAAAGCAATAAGCCGAAATTATCTTGAATCTGAATTGCTGATGGGGAAAACGGACAAACCGCTTCCAACAAGAAGTGTAATAATTGAGATAATCAATGATTTAAGACAGCTTATGTTTCCCGGATATTTCAGTTCTGAAAACATTGATTCAGCCGGAGCCTCATATTATACAGGACATATGCTTGCTGTGATCCATCACAAATTAAAAAAACAGATTGCTCTTGCGCTTGCTTACAATGATGACAGAGGCATTACAGCGACAAATAATGAAATACTCTCTAAGTCGGAAGAAATATGTTGTAATTTCTTTAAAGAACTACCAAATGTTCAAAAAATGCTTTTATTAGACGCCCAGGCAGGATATGATGGTGATCCTGCCGCCGACAGTCGCGAACAGGTAATTTTTTCGTACCCGGGATTATATGCAATATTTGTTTATAGAATAGCTCATGAACTTTATAAAATGAAGGTACCATTTATTCCACGAATAATGACCGAACATGCACACAGCAAAACCGGAATTGACATTAACTCCGGAGCCACTATCGGAAAATATTTCTTCATGGATCATGGCACAGGAATAGTAATCGGTGAAACTACTATAATCGGTGATTATGTCAAACTATATCAGGGTGTAACCTTAGGTGCATTAAGTACCAGGGGCGGTCAGCATTTAGCAGGTATCAAAAGACACCCTACAATCGGAGACCGTGTAACTATATATTCTAATGCAACCGTGCTTGGCGGCGAAACCGTAATCGGCGCAGATTCGGTTATCGGTGGTGGTGCATTTATCACTTCATCAATACCTGAAAAAACAAGAGTTTCAGTAACACCACCGGAGCTCTCCATCAAGAATGACACTAATAATAAAACTTCTGAATTATCAGCTACAAACTATATATACGAAATATAATGATACCGGTGCCAAAAGATACTTTTGACACCTATCTCATGATAAGGAACATAAAATGTAACTGTCCAGGTAGTATCTTTCATTTACTGCAAGATACGTACGAAAAGGCAAACTTTACGATACAACAGGCATACTGGAATGTGCGTAAGCACTGAGCCTTTTGCGTATCTATGAAGCATAGCTGAATAGATACCATAAAATAATTAAAATACAGGTAAGAACAATGGTACTAGGATGTCAAAACATTACAAAAGCATATGGAACTACAGAAATTTTAAACGAAGTTAATTTTCATATTGAAACAAAAGAGAAAATTGCCATAGTCGGCATTAATGGCGCCGGCAAATCTACTTTACTTAAAATAATAGCAAATGAGGAAGAACCCGACAGCGGCGCAATAAACCTGGCAAAAGATATTACCATAGGCTATCTTGCACAGCATCAGGAACAATTTTACAAACAAACCATTTACGAGGAATTATTAAGCGCCAAAAAAGACGTTATAAAGCTTGAGGAAACATTGAGACAACTTGAAAATGATATAGAGACACTCACCGGAGATGAGTTAGAATCTGCACTTAATTTGTATGCCCGTCTTAATCATACATTTGAAATGCAGGATGGCTACGCGTTTGAAAGTCAGATCATGGGAGTACTCAAAGGACTTGGCTTTAATGAAGATGATATCAATCGTCCTATAAGTGAATTATCCGGAGGACAGAAAACAAGAATCTCTCTCGGAAGATTACTTCTATCCCGTCCTGATATCATTCTGCTTGATGAGCCTACTAACCACCTCGATCTTTCAAGCACCTTATGGCTTGAAAACTATCTCAAAAACTATGACGGTGCTGTAATAATAGTATCACATGACCGATATTTTCTTGATAAGATCGTAACAAAAGTCTATGAAATCGAGAATACTCATGGAACCATGTATCACGGCAATTACAGCTACTATTCAAAAAAACGTGAAGAAGTACGTCTTTCAAATTACAAAGCATATATGAATCAGCAAGCCTATATCAAGCACCAGGAAGATGTTATTGCCAAGCTGAAACAATTCAATCGTGAGAAATCCATCAAACGTGCCGAAAGCCGCGAGAAAATGCTTGATAAGATAGAACAACTTGAAAAACCTCAGGAAGTTAGAGATGACATGAAGCTGTCTTTAGTTCCCGATATTGAAAGCGGCAATGATGTCCTATTAATAGAAGGACTTACAAAATCATATTCTGCCACTCCTCTATTTGAAAATATCAGTATGGATATCAAGCGTGGTGAACGTGTTGCTTTGATAGGTAATAACGGAACCGGCAAAACAACGATTCTAAAGATTATTAACCAGTTAACTTCCAAAGACAGCGGTAAAATAATCTTAGGCTCTCAGGTTCATATAGGTTACTATGATCAGGAGCATCAGATACTTCATCCTGAAAAAACTATTTTCGATGAACTGCATGATGCCTATCCTGATATGACTAACACAAAGGTCCGTAACATATTAGCAGCTTTTTTATTTACCGGCGATGAGGTGTTCAAACAGATAAATGAGCTAAGCGGCGGTGAACGCGGTCGTGTAAGCCTTGCAAAGCTTATGCTTGCAGGCGCTAACTTTCTAATCTTAGATGAGCCCACAAACCACTTAGACATTACTTCAAAAGAGATATTGGAAAATGCCCTTACCGGTTACACCGGAACCGTACTATATGTATCTCACGACAGATATTTTATCAACCGCACTGCGACAAGAGTACTTGAACTATCATCAGACGGTATCACCTCTTTTCTTGGAAATTATGATGATTATTTATATGAAAAAGAAAAGCTGGCTATCAATAATTCTACTATAAATGAAACTAAGGAGTTAAAAGAAACCGAAAATAAACGCGATTGGAAATTGGCCAAAGAAGAACAGGCCAAAGAACGAAAGCGTCAAAATGATATTAGAAAAACAGAGTCTAAGATTGAGGTACTCGAAAACGAAATCGAAAGCTTGAATGAAGAAATGAACCTACCTGAAAATGCTACCAATTCAGCAAAGCTTAACGAACTAGCTCAAAAGCATGAAGAATTAACAAAAGAATTAGAAACTCTGTATGAAGAATGGGAAACTCTGTCAGAATAATAGAAACAGATTATAGATACTCATTTATCATTGTGCAATTCAAAAAGGATGATACATATTTGTTCAACATGGAACAAAGAAAGATGATACATATTATCCATAGACAGGATTAATATGTATCATCTTTTTTCATACCTGCTTATTCAGTTTACAATCAGCAGATTAAATATGTAGCAGATTTATAACAATTGTTCAAGCTCTTCTTTAATTGCTTTGATGAATCCTTCAGAATTAAGAACGGTTGGATTCTCAATTGTAGTAATAAGCGCAAGGTCTTTGGTCATCTTTCCTGACTCAATAACACCAAGCGTTGCCTTTTCAAGCTTGTCAGCAAAATCAGAAAGCTCCGGAATATTATCAAGCTCTCCTCTTTTTCTAAGCGCTCCGGTCCATGCAAATATAGTTGCAACAGAATTGGTAGATGTCTCTTCTCCCTTTAAATGTTTGTAATAATGTCTCTGTACTGTCCCATGTGCAGCCTCATACTCATATACACCTGTTGGTGATACAAGCACCGAAGTCATCATTGCAAGTGAACCAAATGCAGACGATACCATGTCAGACATTACATCACCATCGTAATTCTTACATGCCCAGATAAATCCGCCCTCTGCCTTCATAACACGTGCTACAGCATCATCGATCAATGTATAGAAATACTCAATACCTGCAGCTTTGAATTTCTCGTCATACTCTGCGTCATATATCTCCTGGAAGATATCTTTGAATCTGTGATCATATTTCTTAGAAATAGTATCCTTTGTTGCAAACCATACAGACTGTTTTGTATCAAGTGCGTAATTAAAACATGCTCTCGCAAAGCTTTCTATTGAATCATCAAGATTGTGCATTCCCTGAATAACACCGGGACCCTTAAACTCATGAATTGTTTCTCTGATCTCTGTCCCGTCTTCGCCTGTGAACACAAGCTCAGCCTTACCTGCTCCCGGCACTCTTATCTCTGAATTCTTATATACATCACCATAAGCATGTCTTGCAAGTGTAATAGGTTTCTTCCAGTTCTTTACACAAGGCTCGATTCCCTTAACAATGATTGGTGCACGAAATACTGTTCCATCAAGTGCTGCTCTTATTGTACCGTTAGGTGACTTCCACATCTCTTTAAGGTTATACTCTGTCATACGTGCTGCATTAGGTGTGATAGTAGCACACTTAACAGCAACTCCATATTTCTTAGTTGCCTCTGCACTGTCGAATGTAACCTGATCATTTGTTTCATTTCTATGCTCTAACCCAAGATCATAGTATTCCGTCTTTAAATCTATGAATGGTATCAGAAGCTCATCCTTGATCATCTTCCATAAGATTCGTGTCATCTCATCTCCGTCCATCTCTACTAACGGTGTTGTCATTGCTATTTTGCTCATAATTAATTAGTCCTCCTGCTTATTATCTTTATTCATCTTCATCCTCGTCTCCACCTTTCTGTCCCATTACGAACAAAGCGGCAACGACGACAATAGAAATGATCATACATATAGCTATTAGCCACGGTTTTGATGTATCACCTGTATTTGCAATTCCAATTAAATATTGAAGCATTATATCCTCTCCCTTCAACATTTCAAATCACTCAGGCAATTGCACAACTCTAAAAAGAAAATCTATAGTTTCGCAATTACCTTTTCAAAACATTAATAATTGTATCTATTCAGCTATGCTTCATAGATACGCGACAAGCATGGTATTTACGTACATTCCAGTATGCCTGTAGTATCGTGAAATGTACATTTTTCTACGAATCTCGCAGTGAATGCGAGATTCTACCTGAACAGTTACTAATAATCTACTCTTCGGGATGATAATTGTCAACAACGGAAGGTTCAGGTATCGCTCTTTTGGTTGAATTGACAAAATTTCTTACCTCAGTCATAGCATTATTGATAGGAATATTGGTTCCTGCTCCGGCAACACATCCTCCGGGGCATGCCATCCCCTCAATAAGACAACCGTTTTTCTTACCGGCTTTTGCAAGCATTAACATCTTTCTGCATTCATCAAGACCTTCAGCATGTTCAATTTTAACCTCAGTTCCGGGATAGTATTCATTAATACATGCCTCTATCGCTTTGGCAACTCCGCCGGCAACAGCATATCCTCTTCCGGCTCCGGTAGCATCCTCCATAGGTTCTCCGACCTTAAAATCATCAAACTCTATATCTCTTGCAACAAACATTGCATCAAGTTCTTCAAAAGTGATAACAAAATCTACATCACTTCTTACTGTTCTTCTCATAGCCTCTAATTTTTTTGCTGCGCACGGGCCTATGAATACGACTGCAGAATCAGGATGTTCTTTTTTGATCATTCTAGCAGTAGCAACCATCGGAGTCAATGCATTCGATATTTTATCAATTGTTTCAGGAAAATGCTTCTTAGACAGCATTGCCCATGACGGACAACAGGAAGTCAGTAAAAACGGAAGTTCTCCCGTAGTCACTTCTTTGACATAGTGTTCTGCCTCTGTCATACAACCCATATCGGCGCCAACTGCGACTTCATATACGTCCTTAAATCCGAGTTTTAAAAGTGCAGCTTTAATCTTATCGGGAGTTGCAAATTTGCCAAACTGTCCTACAAATGCAGGCGCAAGTGCTGCATATATGTCACGTCCCGAACGAAGTGCCCGTATCAATTGGAATATCTGTGATTTATCGGCTATAGCTCCAAACGGACAGTTAACCATACACATTCCACAGGAAACACATTTACTCTCATCTATCTTAGCACGCCCAAGATCATCACTTATTATCGCATTAGCTCCACAAGCATCTGCACACGGTCTCCTTTTATAAGAGATTGCATCATACGGACAATTGGACTTACATCTTCCGCACTTGATACAAATATTCTTATCAATCACAGACTTACCGTTTTCCATATGTATAGCATTCACCGGGCACACCTCCATGCAAGGATGTGCCACGCAGCCCATACACTGATTGCTCACTTCATATACATTATGCTCACACGCATTACATGCTGCAGGAATGACCTGCATAAGAGGGGGCTCATAATATTTTTCATCTATATTACTTTCTTCCACTCCCTGTGTGACATGAACAGGTTTGTCCTCGGGGCGCAAAGACATTCCCATTGCAAGTCTTATTCTTTCACTCGTTATAGCTCGTTCTCTGTAAATACTCTCAAGATACTGCGGAGTATCTCCGGGAGTAATCTTATATGGAATTGCTTCAATATCATCAATAATGTTTTCTGAGTTATATGCCAGGTTAGCAACCTCAGTGAATACCTGCTTTCTGATTCTTTTGACATTAGTTATGATATTTCTCACTTCTACTATCTCCTTTACTATGTATAAAAATTACTTCGTGATTATTCAGGTAGAATCTCGCATTCACTGCGAAATTCGTATAACAATACATAATATACATTACTTCTTATATTCAAAGAATGAATTCCTGTTTTTCACATCAAAAAGATGATTATATACTATCATGTTGTATTTTTTAACAGTTTCATAATACGGCGATTTTGTATCATTAATATTGTAATAATTACCATCATTACCGATATATCCGTTTCCCGTAATTACCGGAATACTTTCATACATATCCATAAGGAACTTATTATATCCCGTCATATTAAGTCCTGCTTCTTTTAACATCAATGAATGAAGGTAATTGACACTTATCTTATCATAATAGCCTTCTTCAATATCATAGTTGGCCCATATAAAAAACGGGGTCTTATACAATTCCATACTCTCAAGACCTGACATCTTATCAAGTTTTTTGCCTGTCAGATTCTCATAAAACTTATCGGAAATGCCCGGTTCATGATCACCAAACATAACGATTATTGTAGGTTCTTTAACTTTTTCAAAATATTTAATTAATTCTTTAAGTGCACTGTCTGATAAATGTATAAGATTAAGATATCTTTCCGCATCGTCATTCTTCTTTTCCTCTGTAGTTATTTTGATTGTTTTGGGCAAATTGTCAAAATCCATATCATAACTGCTATGATTCTGCATAGTCACATTGAAAATATAAAATGGCGCATCAGAACTTGCTTTACATTTCTCATATTCCTCGATAATCTTGTCAAAGTCTGATTTATCAGATATAAATTCACGAACATATTGAGGATTATC
The DNA here is from genome assembly GCA_946186175.1 of uncultured Clostridia bacterium. Classification (GTDB taxonomy): domain Bacteria; phylum Bacillota; class Clostridia; order Lachnospirales; family Lachnospiraceae; genus CAG-590. Next base: position 8,020 of record CAMHMG010000125.1, read on the forward strand.
AAAGCTGGTCATATCCAAAAACTTAGAAAATCCAAAATTATTATAAACACTAATTCGATTGTATCCCGAACCATAGAAAGGATGGAGTGCAAGATTACCCTGATAACCGTTAAGGATAAGATTACCGGTAAGCGATGGCATATACTCTTTGATATATAACTGATACGGTGTAGAATTCTCCGGAAGAAAAGCTTTGGTATCTCCTGTCAAAAACTCATACTCGCTATTGGCGGTCTGTCCTCCAAATACCGAAACATAAGCAAATCCCTTAACGGTATTATCCTTCATACTCTTATAGAACGGCATCACCTCTTCATTAGTTTCAAAATCGCCCACCGCCTGAAGATCGGCAAACGCCTCATTCATGATAACAATTACATTAGGTTTATTTTCAACACTAATATCATTTACTGAATCCGAAGGATAATCTTTTGCAATTTCAGCAACTTTTTTGGGGGAATACTCATCAGGCTTATTGAGCATGCATAATTTCATACTTTTAGTAAATGTCAACAATCCACCATTTTTGGTATAACTCTTTGTAGGTCTGAATGTATTAAACTCAATATATTTTTCCTGAAGATAATCTGTTTGAATTGTAAGATGAAACATAAAACTAAAGAACCCGATATATAAAACC
>CAMHMG010000126.1 GCA_946186175.1 uncultured Clostridia bacterium
CCCTTGTTTTTTCCCTTGCGAGAGTTCGGAAAAGACCTTGAACGGATATAATATGGTGCAACATGAAACGGTGAGTTGTTGTCAATAAATTTAGTGTTTTCAAGGGTTGTAGAGGAATACTATAACACCTTGTAAGTGTTAAAAATATCTGTTAAAATATGAGCATTAGAATTATTATTTATCGGCTTTTTGGATTTTCATCACATCAATACCGTAATCTTTCAGATTGACCTTCCCATCAACCACAGATACTCCCTCTGCTTCAAGAAGTTCTGCCTGTCTTCCGGGACCTCCAAATGCGAATTCACCCGCAAGCTCACCCTTGCTGTTAACCACTCTGTGACACGGAATTACTCCGGGCTCAGGATTCTTATGCAGCGCATTCCCTACAGCACGAGCCATCTTCTTATCTCCGGCAAGAAGAGCCACCTGTCCGTATGTGGCAACTTTTCCGAGTGGAATCTTCTTAACAGCCTCATATATACGTGCAGATGCACTATATGAGATCAGATCATAGCTCTCCGCTATCATCTGCCTGACATCATTCTCAGGTATAGTACCATCTAAAATGATAGTATTCCAATGTTCCTTGTTCTGATGATAACCGGGTATTACAGATTTATGTACGTTACGCCAGAAAAAAGCCTTATCAGGATCAACCTTAACATTCAGATTAATAAAGCCATCCCTTTCATAGGTCCATAGAAATGCTTTCTTATTCTTCTTATATCGTACCAGCTGCCAGTTATTATCATGAAAAGGAGCATCCTGATATGCATCCGGAAATGAAAGACCATATTGTAATGCTTCTTCTCTTGTCATCATAGTTTACATAACACCCCTCTGCTGTTTGTTTAACAAGTTAACATAATAAAAACTATTAATTAATATCGGTTTACATAACGCTAGTTTATATTACGTTATTCAATTAAACATCTTATACCTTATAATTCAACAATCTCCGGTGCAGCCGTAAATGATGAAAATGTGGCAACAGCATTTTTCATATAGAATACTTCAGTGTTTCCATCATCCTCAGAATACATTGCACGAAGGTTTGGATATGCATCAAGCATAGATGCTCTTGCTTCTCTTCTGTCATCCTCTACAAGCTCACCTGCAATTCTTATCCACTCACCATCCTTAAACGCGCTAATTTCAAACTTGGGATTTGCATGAATCTGCTTTGAAACATTTTTTGACTTTCCGGTCTGAATATATAATTTCCCATCAAACAGATTAACTGTTCCAAACGGTCTGACTCTCGGCTGGTCTCCCTCAACCGTTGCAAGATAGTAAGTTCCTGCCTCTTTCAAAAATTCTAACACTTTCTCCATAGTAATATATACCTCCTAGATAAATAATGCAGACAATCACTATTCAATGATCATAATTACCATCTCATGCAATCGCCTAAAAATAACATAAAACAATTATATCACCAACATCTTGCACTAACAATACATGGTTAAGCATTTTTCTATCAAATCACTATGCTTTCTCAAATCTGTATTTCTGCTTGATATCAGGGTATTTCTCACGGTCAACCTCACTCAAAAAAACTATTTGATAAATTATAACTTCCGGTTGTAATATACAATTAATAAATAATATGATATTGGTGTCAAAATACCTTTTGCCATTCAATGATATTAGTTGCACTCAAATTACCTTTATAATATACTACATTCAAAAGGGTACTTTTGACAACCATATATTAATATATAAAACCAATAAAAAACACGAAACAAACAGGAGATCTTATGTACTCATATAAATGTATCACAACTTACAACGGAACTAAATATAACGGCTGGCAAAAACAGGGCAATACTACAAACACTATACAAGGGAAGATCGAAGACACTATAACAAAAATGCTTGATGAAAACATAGAAATATCCGGATCAGGAAGAACCGATGCCGGTGTTCATGCACTTAACCAGGTATTTAATTTTAAATGCAGCAGGCAAATACCTGAAACATTCGTTAAAGAGCTTAACGGATATCTTCCAAAGGATATCCGCATACTTTCATGTGAGGCCTGTCACGATCGCTTTCATGCAAGGTTAAATGCCAAAGAAAAGGTATATCAGTATCGCATCGACACCTCAGAATACGGTAATCCGTTTCTTCGCGATACCGCTCATCATGTTCCGGAAAAACTTGATATAAAGGCGATGAAAAAGGGCGCCTCATATCTTATCGGCACCCATGATTTCAAAAGTTTTTGCAGTAACAAACGAATGAAGAAATCATCCGTCCGTACAATATATGATATTTCTTTTGAGACTTCTGAAAATGATGAACTCCTTAATATAACATTTCGTGGAAACGGTTTCCTTTACAACATGGTTAGAATCATGGTTGGAACACTTATTGAGATAGGGCTTAACAAACGTTCGCCCGAATCGATTCTTGAAGCATTTGACGGGCTCGACCGCTCTCTTGCAGGACATACCGCTCCGGCAAACGGATTGTTTCTTATGGATGTTATATATAATGAATTGTAACTATATATAATGAAAATATCCATGCAGCATACCTAAATATATAGAAGTATTATACAGCCCCAATATCAATATACTAATAGTATGTCATTACACCGTTAGTTTTACAAAGCTTCCGCCGCTTTTTTCTTTAGTGACTACGACCTGCTTATCGATTCGTTCCTTAAGATCAGCTACATGAGAGATGATACCGACAAGACGTTTTCCTTCAGTCAATCCCGCCAATGCCCTATACGCCTGCTCAAGCGATTCCGAATCCAATGAGCCAAAACCTTCGTCAACAAACATTGTATCAATCTGAATTCCACCGGCTGACGACTGAATTTCGTCAGAAAGACCAAGTGCCAAAGAAAGTGATGCCATAAATGATTCACCGCCGGATAAAGATTTGACACTTCTTTCGGAACCATTATAGTGATCGATTACATTAAGCTCCAATCCACTCTGACTTTTCGCATTATCCGCTTCTCTCATTCTTATAAGCTCATACTGTCCTGCAGACATAGTCATAAATCGAAGGTTGGCACGATTAATGATACGATCAAAGTATGTCATCTGTATATAGGTTTCCAACATCACCTTTTCTTTTCCGGACAATCTACCATTAGCAGTATCTGCCAACGCACGTATCCATTGAAGTTTCTTTTCGATCGTAGAAACATCACTTGATTTCTTTGAAATACTGCTGCGGATTCGTTCATTAACGACAATTCTTGATGCAACTGTTTCACCCTTTGAGATGCACTCCTTCTGTTCTGCCTCAAGAACTACTTTCTTATTATTCTCTTCATCAACATCAACTACTTTGCTATCTTTGATAGTTTTCTTATGTCCTTCTATTTCTGCCTTTAATTTCAATATCAGTTCATTTTCTTCTTCTAACTGTTTTCCTGCTTTGTCATAATTCCTTTGCAATTCATCCGCCTCATCATTTAACCTTTTTTTCTCTGACATTGCAGTATCTTTACTACCAAAAGAAAGACCTTTTTTCAATTGTTCCAACTGTTTTTCATTTTCTTTAATTTTCGATTCACTTGATACGGAAGAGGCATTTAACTTCTCTATTGTTTCAGATATTTCTCTAATGAGAGCTTCTTTTTGAGGAATATCTTTTTCTATTTTTTCTTTACGGGAAACATTTAAACGGGCGATTTCTAAATCCTCTTTAACTTTTTCTTTCTTGTGGACACATGCCTTGATCACCTCAGCAATCTTTCTACATGCTTCCTCCAAATCACCTGTTTCCAGTTGTTTTTCTGCCGACTTCTTCAACATCCTCTCTTTTTCTTCTAGTGCTTTCTTCAATCCACCGGTTTCGGATGCAGATGCTTCACGTTCCTTTCTAGCCTTCTCTGCCGCCTTTTTCGCTGTCTTTAACTCTGTTTCTGTAGGTACTTCGTCAGATAAAGGTGCAAGATGGGGATGAGTGGTAGCACCGCATACCGGACACTTTTCTCCTTCTTTAAGCTTCTGTGCAAGCAGACCTGCCTGTCCGTCACGAAATCTCTGCTCCATCGTTTCATAAACAATGTTTAGCTTATTAAATTCGTTATCTTTTTTCAGATATCTTTCCTGTGCAGAAATCAGATCTGTCTTTTCTCTAGAATAATTATCAAGATTCTCTGAAAGTTCATCTAATGCATCTGACTCCTCATTTAACTTTTCTAAGTAATTATTAAGTTTTACTATCTCCTCTCCGGAATCTTTAATGGCAGACAATTCATTTTTCAATCCTTCTAATTCTGATTGCTCTTTCTCTCTATTCTTCTGTTCTTTTTCCAATTCCTTTTGCAGCTTTTCCATCTCTTTTTTCGTCTTTGCCACCTCTACGATCATCACATCAAAAGCATCATAGTTTGGCAGTTCTGTTTCAATCTGAGTTGCCCTTTTATGCAGTTCATCCCTACTCTTCAACTCTTCTTTTGCTTTATCAAATGCTGTTCTAAGTTCAACTGCTTTAGGTTCTTCTGTAAGCAGCCTATCCTCTGCTTTTTGCAGTGCTTCCTTTGCATTTTGAAGAGCATTTGCCGCACCGATCACATTGTTAACTTTCTCAAGTTCATTATTGATCCTTGTCAGTTCATCGTATAACTTATCCTTTAATGCCGTATCTTTATCGTTAAGTTTCTCTAACAGCTCAATGACATCATCCGTCATCATATCTCCGGTGGCCGCCCTCTTCACGTCATCAGATAACACCTCATCTTTATCTGCCTGAATCCCTGATATATACTGTTCAATGCTCTTCTTACCATCCTGCAGTTCTCCATAGACGCTCTTATATTCTTTGTCCAATCGTTCCTGAAGTGTACGATAGTTCTGTGTACGAAAAAGCTTGCGGAATATCTCAATACGATCTTTGGTGTCCGCCAAAAGCAATTTCATGAAATCACCCTGAGCGATCATCGCAATCTGCGAAAACTGGTCTTTATTAATGCCAAGTAACGCCTCAATCTTCTGAGTAACATTTTTCACCTTCGTGATCACCTTGCCATCCGGCATGTGAAGTTCTGCCTCAGCCGTCTGTTTTGTGTATTTGTCACCTCTTTTTGCAGGGCGCAGATATTCCGGGCAGCGTTTCACAATATACTCTTTTCCTGCATGTAAAAACTTAAGTTCCACCTCAGTTGGCGTGCTTTCATCCGCATATTTTGAGCGAAACATAGACGCATCACGATTTACTCCGCTTGCTTCTCCATATAATGCAAAACAGATGGCATCAAAAATCGTTGTTTTACCTGCACCTGTATCGCCGGTGATCAGATATAATCCCCTCTCACCCAGCTCTTCCATCGGAATTTCCGTATATCCCGCGTATGGACCAAATGCCGACATTTTAATATATAGTGGTCTCATTTCTACTCCTCCCAGATTGCTTCCATACATTTTATGATAAATGCCTTTTGCTCCATACTCATCTCATCATTATTCTGCTTTTGATAAAATGCCTCAAAGAGTTCTATCGGAGACTTATCCTCAACATTTTTAACATCTGAAAGAAGCTGTTGTTGTTTTGTTCTTTTATTATCATAACTTAGTTTCATAAGATTGGGATAGATCACACGAAGTTTTCCAATAGCATCCACTACATCATTTTCATCTGTAAGAACCGCATGAATATAATCATCTGTATCCGTATTCTCGTAGTTTTCCTTAGCTGTTAGTTCCGCATAGGTTCCCTTAATCTCGCGAAGATCATGCTTAGGCTTTAGCGGAATTTCATCTATGATCAAATTTCCTTTTTCGAAAAGCTCAACTACAGTAACTGACTTAACGTGATCCTTCTCAGAGAAAGAATACTTAAGTGGGGTTCCGCAATATCGAATGCTATCCTTCTTGATGCTCTGTTTTCCATGAATATGTCCCAACGCAACGTAATCAAAATCATCAAACACCTCAGAAGATACATTATCCAATCCACCGACTACTATCTCTTCCGATTCACACCTTTCGGCTCCTGTTACAAACTGATGAGCAACCAAGATATTGCGCTCATTTTTATTAACGTTCATATGCTCGATTGCTACACGGCATGCGTCCGTATAATCTGTGATCTCTTCTGTTGGAAAAACAGCTCTGACAGTTACCGGCTTAATAAAGGGAAGAAGATAGATATTGACAATTCCATCTTCATCTTCAAACTGAAAGCATCTCACATTGCCCTCATATACCGGTGATAAATGAATGCCGGTCGCATCCACAAGTACACCATGATCTGAAAAACGAATGGCAGAGTCATGGTTTCCACTTATAGCAAAAACCTGAACATGTTTTTCTGCAAGGCTTACCAGGAATTCATCCCACAACTTCATCGCATCTTCCGTTGGTACAGACCGGTCATACACATCTCCGGCAATCAGAATACCGTCCGGTTTTTGTTCATTAACAATTGTCAGTATTTCTTTTAAAATATATTTCTGATCCTCGATCATAGAGAATTCATTTACACGCTTTCCTAAATGTAGATCAGAGATATGTAGGAATTTCATCATCCATCCTCCTCGCCATAATTATGTTCTCTTCTTAACGTATACATTTTACACGAGTTTATTTCTTTTAATAAATCTAAATCAAAAAAATAGTATGTTATCACCACTCATACACAAGTTTCCCACTTTCATCATATATTTTACCCCAAAAAACCTCATCATCCTCCGGCCATCCAAAGAAAGAATATACAAGCTTATATCCATAACTGTCAATTGTTTCCAGATAGACATCCAATTAATCCGTCTCACCTTTATCAGGATAAGATATTTTCAATTCAAAGTCCGTTCAAGATATTTATTTGACAAAGTCACTTCTTTTGATTCTCCACTATCACTCATATAAAGTAACCCCCTCATTTATTACATTCTTATAAAAAACAACAACATCAGACCATTCCTCAAAGGATTGTCCTGATCTAATCAAAAGAGAAACAAGTATATCATTATCAAGTCCAACATCATTGGCTATTCTTCTTACATCTTTACGATATCTAATTACATCTTTATCTGTTCCGTTAATTAGAATCATAATATCAATATCTGATTCTGAATCAAAATCTCCTCTGGCATATGATCCATACAAAATGATCTTGTATATCTTATCTCCAAGAAGATCTACTAATCTGCCCACAACCGTAGATGTAACTTTCTGTACTTCATTCACAACCATAACCCGTTCCTCCCTTCCAACGTAAAATATCGATAATTATAATAGTTATAACTTTTCTTTTCATTTAATTATAATATATCCCAAAGCACTAAAAACACAACAGGAAAATGGGATTATATAGCTAATAAAAAAGGATTTAAAACAACTTATTCTCTTCTTTTTCATTTAATATCTTGTTCTTTTTTGATCTGCTTAATACTTACACGATTCTTCAATAGCATTAGCAAACATCTCAACCTGCTCTCTACCGGAAACAACAAAGTTCTTAGTAATACTTGAAGTTGGCATATCTAACACCTACTTCTTAATAGTTTGAATCAAGACTTACAAATTCCTGCTTTCAATAAAAATATATTCACATATAACTTTTACTGTATTTGGGATTTCTAACTCCTGCATTTTTAAATATTTTCTTATACTTCTTAACATTTGGTACTTCTATACGGATACCCTTTTTTGTTCCTTTAAAAGCATTTTTCTTAACAGTTTTTACACTAGCCGATTTAAGTACTCTTAATGTTCCAAGATTTTTACAACCTTTAAATGCATCCTTTTCTATGACAACATTTTTTCTGTGAATAACAACACCCATTACATATAGGTTACTATCTGAATCCTTAACCATTTTTCCTACTGGATTATATTCCTCAACAATAAAAGAATACTTTGTTTTTCCTGAATTATAAAAATGCATATAGTAATTTCCATTATAAGATGCTCTAAATAATTTTGTTACACTTTCCCTGTAAGAAGCATGAAAGCTGTAAGCATTACCTGTATTACTATCCGTACAAAGTTCCGCAAGCACTGTTTCCCATTTTACTTCTTTTAAGTCTTCTAAATTGAAAACTGTAATCTTGCAAAATTGACCTTCCTTAAGAACTATTTTGAAATAATCTTCGTCATCTACTCCCTCTACATCTTCAACAACACCATTATACTGTTCACCCAAAACAACTTCCTGTGCATTTTGAAAATTATTATTAGGTTCCATTTCAATCGTTTCAGCATTAACAGTTTTTGTATTTGTAATGATAATAAGCACCATTGCAATCATCACAAATATCATAGACCAATTGTTCATTGTTTTCAACGTCTTCTTCATCTTCATTTCCTCCTCGTATAAATATTATTTCACTCAATATAATCTATGTCAACTCTAACTAGTGTTACCTGCTCACCTAAAATTGTTTCTGATGTATCTGTTCCCTTACATATTCCATATAATGTAACAGAATCTCCTTCCAAAATCCTTGATTCTCCATCTTGATACGAATAGACACACCCCCATTTATTTCCTGATGCATCCTTCACGTAAATAGTTACACTTCTCAAAAAGCCCTCAATCACTTGATCAACTGTACCAGAAACAACTGTATGTTTCCCTTTGTAATTATCAGGATTTCTCAGAACATCTGTATAATCTATCTTCTCACATAAAG
>CAMHMG010000127.1 GCA_946186175.1 uncultured Clostridia bacterium
TCAGTGAGCTTAATTTATATAAACGGCACACAATCAAGGGCGGTCAGATAGTAAGATCGTTTTCTTCAGGTAGAGATAAAGATTTTGAAAGAATATGTTATAATGTTTGCCTGTACCATCATGAAAAATATGACGGGAGTGGATATCCATATGGCTACAGGGAAGACAAGATTCCGATTGAGGCACAGATAGTTGGACTGGCAGATATATATGACACCTTAATACATTCCGATATGTCAGAAGATATAGGCAAAAGCAGGGCATTTCATATGATAATCAATAACGAGTGCGGTGTTATTTCCCCCAAATTGATCAAATGTTTTGAAAGTGCCAGAAAAGAAATGGAAGCTATAATAGCATAAGGAGCAGTTTAATATGAATATAGGGTTATTTACAGATACATATTATCCGGAATTAAACGGGGTTGCCAATTCTGTATATCTGTTAAAACAGGAATTGGAAAAAAGAGGACATAATGTATATGTTATTACTACCAAAACACCCGGTGCACCGACATCGGAAAAAGGAGTGTTTCGAGTTCCGTCAAAAGCAGTTTCTTTTGTTCCGGAAAGAAGGCTTGGTATGTTTTATCATCCCAAGATCGCGCTTCAAATACATAGGATGAAATTGGATATTATACATACAAATACAGAGTTTGCTATCGGTATGTTTGGACGTATTATGGCTCATGAGTTGTTTGTGCCGGTAGTACATACATATCATACGATATATGAAGATTATACACATTATCTTAAGCAATACATATCGAGTGAGAAACGTGCCAAACAATTTGCCAAGATGTATAGCAAGATCAGTGTCAGAGGGGCAGAGGAGTTGATCGTTCCAACGGAAAAAGTTGCAGAGTTGATGAGGCGATATAAGGTTAAGCCGGACATCACAGTTATTCCTACAGGCATTGATCTGTCCAAATTTCAGTCTAAAGATAGTAACGCTTCGAAGAACAGGCTCAAAGCAGCATTGGGAATCCCGCTGGATAATAAAGTAATATTATATTTAGGCAGAGTTTCCGAGGAAAAGAACATCGATGAGATAATGGACTATCTTGATGATTACATGGACAGGAGCACTAATACAACATTTCTTGTGGTCGGCGATGGTCCACACAAAAATGCACTTGAAAAGAAGGCTAAGGGATTAAAACACAGAAAACAGATGATATTTGCCGGTTCAAAACCATGGGATGAAATAGGTCATTATTATCAGATTGGGGATGTATTTGTATCAGCTTCTACAAGTGAAACACAGGGACTTACATATATAGAGGCTCTTGCTTCAGGAATTCCTATCGTAGCAAGAAAAGACTCCTGTCTTGACGGAGTATTGTTTAATGGACAGAACGGATATGAATTTGTAGATGAGGAATCTTTCTGTAATGGATTGGATTCTGTTTTGATCAACAGTGATAAGATAGATTATAAGAAAAATGCTGTTGACAGTGTTCTTAAGTTTTCCACTGAGCAATTTGCGGCAAAGGTCGAGAACATTTACTATCATGTTACAAAGAATCACAGAAATATGTTGATTCGTATGGCTAATAAGGTTGCTGATAAGATTGGATATGAGAGAACAGGAGTTAAGCCTATTGGGGGGCCGATGGCAATTACGCTTGGCAATTCCGATATGGATGCAAGCCGTATAATACTAAGCCTTAGACGATTAAATAATCTGACTTATGCGGAAGCAGAAAGGCTTATTGATAATGCTTTGGAAAATGGAATAACAATGTTTGACAGTTCTCCTGTCTATGCAGATGGACAATGTGAGGAAATGTTTGGACGGATGATAGCAGATAATAAGGGCATGAGGGAGCGTATGAGAATACAGACCAAATGTGGCAGTAACAATGGTTTTTATGATCTGTCCGGTGCTAACATATCATCTTCTGTGGAGGACAGCCTTAGAAGGCTTAAAGTAGATTGTATTGACGTATTGTTACTCGGGCGACCGGATTATCTGATGGAGGCTGATGATGTTGCTGAGGTGATGTATCATCTTCAGAAGAGCGGAAAGGTAAGACAATTCGGTTTGAGTCACTTTAATGATCAACAGATGGAATTGCTTAATAGTTCATATAAAGAAACGTTTCTAATCAACAGAATTTCCTGTGGCGTATGTTCGGGTAATCGAATAGATGATTCACTTAAATTGGTTGATAAATGCAGGTTAAACGGCGTTACGGTTCAGGCGACTGATGTATTACCGAATGATACTATAACACCTGAGGTTAAGGCTGTTCTTCAACGAATAGCAAGTGAGTATAATGTCAGTGAAGAGGTGGTTTCCCTGTCGTGGACGCTTCGTCATCCTACTAATATTCAGGTTGTTGCGGATGTTATCGATTATAATGATATCAAAAAAATATGTGAAGCATGTAAGATTAATTTGACAAGAGAACAATGGTATGAGATATTGTTCAAGATTAGAGATAAGGCAACCAATCAATAAGATAGTTAATTGCGAAACTTAAGTTTCTATGTTTTGCCTCTGTGCATATTGCATAGTTCAAAAGCAGACACGTTTTCACTCTGTCTCCGGCGTAACGGTACATAATGCACCAAAGTACGGTGCATAAGTACCGACGCCTGCGCCAAGGTCTGCATATTGAAGCTATACAATATGCACAAGGCGTTATCATGAATCTAAGAGTTTCGCAATTAACTAATAATAATTAGATATAGTAAGGAGTAAGAATAAGCTATGAAAATGAAGAAGAGAATTGGCGCATTATTGACCGGAGTTATTGTTGCTCTCAGTTTAACCGGATGTGGTAATAAAGTTAAATTAGGTGAATATAAAGGTATCGAAGCTTCTAAGGTGATATGCGAGATAAGTGATGCTGAGGTAGAAGAAGCGGTAGAAGAGATGATGTACGATTACATTACTTATGACGCAGTTACAGACAGGGCTGCAGAGACAGGGGACAATGTAAATATTGATTATGTTATTACCAAAGTTGATGGTAAGCCTTATGAGTATGCTGCAGATAGTGATGATGCAGATGAGAAGGATGAGGATTCTGATGAGTCAGGGGATGCTTCGCAGAGTGAAGATCCTTATTCAGGATATGGTGAGGATATAGTAATTGGAGAAGAATACGTTTACCCTGAGGTTGAGGAAGCGTTAGTAGGAATGAAGACAGGAGAGAAGAAAACAGTTAGCGCAGAACTTACTGATGATTATGTTGATGAAGACATGGCAGGAAAACAGGCGGAAATTGAAGTGACACTTAATGAGATTTCTGTTGAGAACAAACCTGAGTATAATGATGCATTTGTTAAAGAAAAACTTGGTTTTGATACGGTTGCAGAATACGAGGAGTCGCTTAAGAAGGATCTGCTTGAAGAAAAAGAAGAAGAATATAAGTATGAAACAGTAGCTCAGATAATACAGAAGATAGTAGAAGCTTCGGAATTTTCAGGTTATGATAAGAAGATGTATGAGGCTTGCGAGGAGGAATATAACTCAAATAATGAACAGATGGCAGCAATGTATGGAATGGAATTGTCAGATTACGAGGATTTGATCGGTCTTTCTGAAGATGACAAGAAGAACGATATAATCGGAATGGTACATGAACGCCAGATAGTTGAGGCTATAGCAGAAAAAGAGGGTATGAAAATATCTGATGAAGATGTTAATGAATTTGCAGGTAATGTGTATGCTGATTATGAATATGAATCTGCTGACAGTTTCATCAAGGATTATGGTAAAGATTATCTTAATTATTATCTGTTATCTCAGAAGGTTGACGATTTCCTTTTTGATAATGCAAAATTAACTGAGATTTCAGAGGAGGAATATAACAAGAGTATTTCTGAAGATGGTGAAGAAGAAACTAACGACGGTGAGGATGTCGAAGTTGATTTGAAGGATGATGAGGAGTAGTTCACGGCATATTGGTGATACATATGACAAAAAAACAAAGAGCATTGGAAATAATTGAATTATTGAAAGTTGAGTATCCTGATGCGGAGTGTTCATTGGATTATGATGATGCATGGAAGCTGCTAGTCAGTGTACGACTTGCTGCGCAGTGCACAGATGCAAGGGTTAATGTGGTCGTAGAGGATCTGTATAAGAAATATCCGACATATAAGGATCTGGCTGATGCACCGGTTGAGGAGATTGAGGCAATTGTTAAACCTTGCGGACTAGGACATAGTAAGGCAAGAGATATATCAGCATGTATGAAAATACTTGATGAGCAATATGACGGGAAGGTTCCGGATGACTTTGATGAATTGTTAAAGCTGCCCGGAGTTGGAAGGAAAAGCGCAAATCTTGTCATGGGAGATGTGTTTGGCAAACCTGCAATAGTTACGGATACTCATTGTATACGTCTTGTTAATCGCTTTGGATTAGTAGATGGAATCAAAGAACCTAAGAAGGTGGAGATGGCACTATGGAAGATAATTCCTCCTGAAGAGGGAAACGACTTCTGCCACAGAATTGTGTATCATGGAAGAGCGGTGTGTACTGCAAGGACCAAACCGGATTGTGATAATTGTTGTCTCAAAGAAGTATGTAAACGTGTTGGAGTGTGAGGCTTAAGAGTTGTATAATGGCTGACTGATACGGTAGTATGCTGTAACTATAGAATATTTAAATTATCAAAAACAACCCGAAATGAAAACTCATTTCGGGTTGTTTTTGTTGCATGTTCCCTATAGTGCATGCGTATATTACTTAATCTTTCCTTTGAAGCCTGCTTTCTTCAAAAGTTTGGTATAGGTTGTTTTCTTTTTCTTAGGAACTTTGATGGTTGCCTTCTTAGGTACATTCTTAAATGCATTCTTACCGATTGATTTTATCTTAGTACTCTTGATTGTTATTGTTTTAAGGTTCTTATCACCGGAAAAAGCATTCTTACCGATTGTAGTGATTGAACTTGGAACAGTAACCTTGGTAAGCTTCTTACAGTTTTTGAAAGCACCGGTTTCTATCTTTGATATTGTAGTACTCTTAATATTAACTGTGGTTAAGTTTGTACAGCCTGAGAATGCATTTTCTCCTATAGTTGTTACACTCTTTGGAATAGTTATTTTTTTGATCGAAGTACAATTTGAGAATGCATTCTTCCCGATTGTATCAACTGTTTCAGGAATAGTTACGGAAGAAACAGTCTTATTACCTAAAAAAGCATTGTTGGCTATAGTTGTTACAGTTGCTGTAACTCCGTTAACAGTAGTTGTTTCTGGTATAACTATTGTTTTCTCTGTTGAGTCTTTGGCAGAAAATTCAACTTCCGCAGTACCGTCGGTATTAACCTCTGTTACTGTATATGTAACGCCCTTTTCATCCGGAGTGGTTGATGTACCTGTTTCTACTTTAGATGTCTGTGATGTATCAGTGGTTTGTGTGGTTGTTTGTGTTGTATCGGGTTGTATTGTCGGCTGAGGTAACTTATCAATAGACTGAGTCTTTGTAGCTTTACATACTGTACAGGTATAAGTCATAACGCCTTCTTTATCAGTAGCAGCAGGTGTGGTCACAACACCATTATCCCATGTGTGTGCTGCTTTGTCGAGTGTGGCACCATCAGATGCAGTACATTCGTGCCAGTGGTTATTATCATCCTTAGACCAATCCGAAACGGCTGTATGAGTATGCGGAGTGTATATAATATAAGCATATACAGTATAGGATTCCAGTGAAGTAGTTCTTGTGCCGGCTTCGGGATCAAGCCAGTGATTGCAGTTGGCAGTAAAGTTAAGTTCTAATCTTGCAGATGAAGATAAAACACCTTTAGGTATGGTTATCTTTTCTCCGTATACGATTGCAGGTTTTTTGCTCCTGGTTAATTTTACATTTGTATCTGTATTAGCCTTTGATGAAAGATCGCTGCCTTTCTCATCTATAAGCTTTAATGATTTTAATTCTGCAGATTCAACGTAATTCCAGACAAGATCCTCTTTATAGTCCAGAGTCGCAGCGTAGATATTAACGTCAGAGGTGCCATCTGTATTGAATTCATTGGAAAATGTTGATTCATTAATTACTGTTGAATTGTAAGTTCCTACCTCATCGAAATCAGAAGTTACAAATGCAAGCTCGATTGCGTTGTCCATGTTGCCGCCTTTTGGATATTTACCATTATAGCTGACAACAAATTCATTCCATCTGTGTTCTTCTTTTGTTGTGTCTCCTATATAAGAAACCTTGATGATGTTAGAATCTGTATATGGTTTTTCGGCTTTGATAACCGTTGAGTCAACCTGTGTTAAAACCTCTGTATCGAGATCATCAGACAATTCGGAACTGTAAAATGCAAGCTTTGATGGATCTGTTACCGGTACGAGCTGGCCTTCATCGTTTTTATACTTGAAAGACATATATATAGGTCTGATAACACTGTTGGCAGCAAAATATCCGTTTGGTTTATATTCTGCTGTATCACTGTAAGTGTATTGGGTGGCTTTAACAGATCTATACTCACTTGATGCAGCATATAAAGTATAGATATCATCATAAAAGATAAATATTCGCAATGTATAATTCTCGTTGTGATCTATAAGATTAAGATCATCAGGATTATCGTAACGTTTCCCCTTGAGAGTACAATTGAGCGTAAGTACAGCTGATCTTTGAAGAGTGTCCTTAGGTATAGTGATCATGGAATTGCATGTCAGTTCATGATTGTTGGCAGCTTTGATAGTATTATCTGTTTCAATCTTAACTTTATTAGAGTAATCATTACCGGA
The DNA here is from genome assembly GCA_946186175.1 of uncultured Clostridia bacterium. Taxonomy (GTDB): domain Bacteria; phylum Bacillota; class Clostridia; order Lachnospirales; family Lachnospiraceae; genus CAG-590. Next base: position 6,723 of record CAMHMG010000127.1, read on the forward strand.
TTCATCAATAAGGCTTATATCAAAGTCTTCAACTGATTGAACCATTTTACCCATTATTGGCTGGTCATAAGCGATACCGGCAATATACATCTTAATATCGGAAGTTCCGTCAAATAAAAATTCATTCGTGAAAGAGTCTTCGCTGATATTTTCTGAGGTATATGCAGATACATCATTGAAATCAGAAGTTACAAATGCAAGCTCGATTGCGTCACCCATATTGCCGTCTGAAGGTTCTTTGTCACCATAGGTTACTATGAATTCATTCCAGTCATTTTCCTCTTTGGTTGTGTCTCCTACATATGAAATCTTGATAATATTAGAATCACTATACGCTTTTTCAGCTTTGACAACTGAAGAATCAACTTTTGTAAGGATTTCCTTTTTTAGGTCCTCGTTATACTCTGATCTGTAAAATGAAAGCGTTGACGGATCCATTAAATCTACTATGCCACCTTCCTCGTTATAGAATCTGAATGACATATATATAGGTGAAGAAAGACTGTTTGCAGAAAAATAATCGTTCTTCCGGTAATCTGAATTATCCGGATAATAATAGTGATCTCCCTGTACCTGCAGGTTATCCTGGCTTGCTGCATATAGAGTATCCGAGTCGATTATTTTGACTTGTATCCGACGGTCTTCTTCACGTGGGGCTTCTTCAACGTTTGTTTTGTTATATCTGTTGTAATTAATGATGACTTCATATCTGTCATATACTTTATCACTTCCCTTAAGTTTTAACTTGTATATCAGATGATTGTCGTTTTTGACAGAAACCGGCTCAAGCTCTGCAAATTCTTTTGCATCCTCACCTTCAACATTTGCATCAGTCTTTTTTTCATCATCCCAGTAAGATATTGAGATTGCATTGGTGTCATTAAGACTGAAACCATCGCCTTCCCATGTATCTGTCAGATGGACATATATATCTTTATCACTTCCGCGAACAACCGTCGGTTCATCAATTATATGAGAATCAACAGACATTTCTTCATCATAATAGAAGCCGGTTCTAAGTGCAAATTCAGCGACAAACTTTGAATTTGTCAAATTATCAGGTGTTTTATAAGATATTATAACCTTTTTTGTCTCTGATGTGTTCATATGAAAAACGCAGACTCTCTGATCCCTTGAATCAGGAGAGAGTGATATGTCTTCGCAGGGTGAACCGTCTAATTCTGTAATGCTGATATCTTCCTGATTAAGATGTGTAACTTTCCCATCAGCAATGTAGTCTAACCATATCTCACTGCCATTTTCAAATCCCGGACCCCACCAGTATTCGGTATTGTCATCAGACATTCCGACAGTCAGATATTCAGGGTTATCCTGATCACGCCATTTTATCTGTTCATTGTTGTGATTGATTAAAATGACATTGTTTGATTGGTCTTTGTTAGTCTTAACGATGTCATTATCCCATTCGATGTATTCACTTACATATAATCCCGGTGTGGCAGGTAAGGCGTAATCATTATCGGCCTTTGCAGTGCTACCTGACATAACAACCCCGATTGATAGGGACATAATCCACATAAGCGAGTGAACTATTGATGTGGTTTTGATTTGTCTCATATAGTGTTTACCTCCTTATTATTTAATGATCCCGTAGTTACATAGTTATATTTTAATTGAAATCAGGATGATAGTAAAGAAAAATGATATGTGGATATAAATAAAAATGTTAAATAAAAATATGAGAATAAATTATAAAATGAATTTTCTGACAAATTTAGCACTCACCTCTTGACAGTGCTAACAAAGGGTGATAATCTATATTCAGTGCATAAGTAGAAGAGTAACTATGAGGAAC
>CAMHMG010000128.1 GCA_946186175.1 uncultured Clostridia bacterium
AAGGTATAAAAGTTTCGATCACAACCTTTAACCAAACATAACTGTGCGTCCGTCAGACAAACAGCTCGACAAACCCTAATTTGTAATTGACAATGTATAATCCTCTATGTTATAACTGTACTATAACATGTGGTACAGATATAACACAGGGGAAAGTGTATTATTTTGAAATATTTTTGGAGGAATTGATATATGCAGATATGGGACAAGAAGATGGCAACGGTCATGATGGTGGCAATATTAGTGTTATCGTTGTGTGGTTGTGGAAAAGATGAAAATAATGATATTTCTAATGGCAATCAAATGAGAAGTGAAGACATACCGGGTATGGCTTTTGAAGGGAAGAATCTTGAGATTACAGGTATTGAAGGTGAGATATCTTTTTATTGCGTTAAGGGTGATAAGATTTATGTAATGACCACAGCTTCCGAAGGAGGTTCATATAAGATATATTCTTGCGGCTTGGATGGAAATAATGCTTTGTGTATTGCATCAGACATTACAGAAGACTATGTGGGAGAGTTTACTGCTAATGATGGCGGAGAGTTATTATATCTTTCTGTAAATAAAGAAGAGGATAAGATGCTGTATGAATTAGTTAAAATTACTCCGGATGGGAGTGAGCAAAGTAGATGTGATATTGGAGAGCATCTTGATATTATTAAGGAAACCAAAGACATAGAAGAAGCTACAGATAATTATGAAGAGGTAGAAAAAACTGAGGAAGTTGTCAGTGACGATGATGGTGTTGCTGACGAGCATACGAGTAATTATGAAATTGATGGATTGGCAGGAATATTGTTAAGACAGGATGGAAGTGCAGTACTTGGCAGTGGAGAAAATGTGTATCTGTATGATACCAATCTTTCCAATGAGAAAGAGATAAAGGTACCGAGTAATGTATTGATTGATATGGCTCTAATTAACAATGGTGACATTGTCTGCGTTACTGACGAGATTGATAGTACCATGGTAAAAGTATATTCATATATTTTGGATATGGATAGTTTGAATTGGAGTGATGCCCTTGATATAAAAGTTGGTGAATCAGGGATTGATGATGTAGTGATGGATGGAGATGAATATGATTTTTACTATATAAGTCGTGCAGGCGTTAATGGTTATACGGTTGCCACAGGCGAGACTGAAGTTTTGATAAGTCAGTCAAAGTCATATATTGACAAAGAGGATCTGGATGGCTTGCAGGCAGGCACTGATAAGACGTTTATAGGTATTTCTAAGGATTATGAAAATCAATATTGTAATGTTAATCTTGTGGCATGGAATGAAGCGGATCCTGAAGCAGATAAGGATAAGAAAATCATTACTTTGGGAGTTTCATATATTGGGGATGCACCTGGTGAGATAACAAGATTTAACCGAAATCATTCGGATTGCAAGATTGAAGTAATTGATTTTTCAGAGATGGATTATGATAGATTACTTGCTGACATTGCTGCCGGCAAGTTGCCCGATATAGTAAGTATTAATTGTTTGCCCATGTCTGCTAAAGAAGCAGCTGTCAAAGGTCTGATAGAAGAGCTAACACCTTATTATGATAAGGATGAGGAATACAAGATTGAGGATATGCTCCCTGAGGTATATGATGCAGAGATGGAAGCCGGAGGATTGTATTATGTGGCACCTCATTTTACTCTTACATCGCTCATGGGAAAAACAGAGGATGTAGGTGATGAGAAAGGATGGGATGTTGCTGATTTGAGAGATATGATGAAGAAGAAAGGGAAGAAGGCACAGCTTTTTGATGAATCATATTCTATGGATACACTTATTAGCAATTCTATCTCTGATTATGTTGATTGGGATAAAGGAGAATGTCATTTTGACAGTGAGGATTTCAAGTTCTTGCTTGAACAATTTTATATACTGAATGCAGCTGATGAAGAGTTGACCGATGCAGAGATTATGGAAAAAGTTGATACAAGATATTCCGGGTTTATGGATGGTGACTTTCTGCTTATGGAAGAAAATGAAGTTATGCTCACTACGCTTCAATTTCAGAGAGAAGCATTAGGAGTACCGATCAATTATATCGGATATCCTAATAAATCTAAGGAGGGTTCTTATTTCGATTTTTGGGAGATGTATGCTATATCATCACGTTCAGAGAATAAAGAGCTTGCATGGGAGTTTCTCCGTGAATTGTTGTCAAAGGAGTATCAGATAAAACAACATGAAGATAATGACTCTGTAATGCCGGTGATGAAGGATTCGTTTGATGAACATATGAAGGCATTGACGACATCTACCCCTTATGTTAATGAGTTTGGAGAGACTATAAAACCACAGGAAGAATATGATTTTTCATGGGGAGATTACAGTACGAAAATAGGAGTACCAAAGCAGGAAGATGTTGACCTTTATATGGACATCCTTCACAGAACTAAGCATGTCAAAGGATATGACAGTACAGTTCTTGGAATTGTATATGAGGAGGCTCAGGATTATTTTTCGGGCAGGAAGAAGATAGATAAAACTATCGACGCAATCCAAAATCGTGTTACAACCTATATTAACGAGCAGAGACAGTGATTACTTGGAAGGGAGGCTATGTGTAATGATACAACTTGATTACAAGAGCAGCAGACCGATATACGAACAGATTATTGAACAGATGAAATACAATGTTATGAAGAAGTATTTAAGTCCGGGGGACGCAATACCGTCGGTAAGGAAGTTGGCATTAGAGCTTAAGATCACGCCGGGAACAGTAGCCAAAGCGTATCAGGAATTAGAACGTCAGGGTGTTATAGAAACCATAAGGGGTAAGGGAACATTTATTGCCTCAGAGATCGATATCAAACAGGATGATACGAAGGTTAAAGCGATAAAGAAGAGAATAAGTTCGGAAATATTAGAGCTTAAAATGATGGGATATGATATGAAACAGACAGTTGAACTTGTTAAGAATATATATGACGAGATTTAGCAGTTATCAGTTGGTAAGGCAGAAAGATGATATTAAATGATCACAAGAATAAAAGGGAAAATAATGAACAGATTAAGGTATTTTAGGAGATGAGGTTATGTTAGAGATTAAGGAGTTATGGAAAGGTTATAATAAAAGCAAGGTTATTAAGGGTGTTAATGTATCTGTTGAAAAGGGAGAGATACACGGGCTTATCGGGGAGAACAGTGCCGGCAAGACAACTTTGATCAAATGTGCAGTCGGCGTATATAAGGCTGATGAGGGCGAGGTTTTATATGATAATGAGCCGGTGTATGATAATCCGAAGGTGAAGGAGAAGATTGGGTATGTGGCGGATTCTAATGAGTATATCAGCCTGTATACCGTTACACAGATGGTTAATATGTATAAACATTTCTATCCTAAGTTTTCAAGAGAGAAATTCAATGAATATAATGAGATTTTTAAGTTGGATGTTAAGAAGAGATTATATTCACTCTCGAAAGGTCAGAAAATGAGACTTGCATTTATGCTTGAGACTGCAAAACAGCCAGAGTATCTCATATTAGACGAGCCGACATCGGGGCTTGACCCAATTGCAAAATCCAAGTTCTTCGAGCTGTTGATCAATGAGGTTGAACACAACAATATAGGAGTGCTTATCAGTTCCCATAATCTTGAAGGATTAGAGAAGATATGTGATTCGGTTACAATGCTTCATGATGGTAAGGTTGAAAAGCAGATGTCTATGGATGACATGAAGAGTCAGCTGACACAGTTGAATGTAGTATTTGAAGGTGGTGCTAATAAAAAAGTATATGATATGCCTGAGATATTACGAATATCCAATGTTGGAAGCATTTATACCTTGATTGTGCGTGATTATGATGAAGAGCTTGTTAATAGGCTGAAAGCAAATGGTGCAAGTCTTGTTGAACCATTGGACATCTCGTTGGAAGATTTATTTATCGTGTTAGAAGAGAATAAATAGTTTAACTGGGAGGAGTTAGGATGAAGGATTATATCAAACTGTCGAAGGTGACCGGCAAACTTTATCTTGCAATGTTAGCTGCGGCACTTGTATGTATGTTGATTGACACGATATTTGTATGTGTTGATAAAACAAATGTGCATATTGGAGAAAGTATTGTAAATAGAATTAATTCGGAGATAAGTGAAGCTAAGAGTAAGTCAGCTGATAACACTTATACTTTGCCTGATTATGGACTTGATTTTTCTAATGAAATAAGTTACAAGGTATCATTTGGATTTGGATCTGGATTTGGATTTTATGTCGCAATGGCAGGAATAATATTCTTGTTATTTGTAAGACATATGTTATTACCTGATATCAGATCAAGAGAATTTGAGATGACGTTTCCTGTAAAGAGGTCATCGCTTATTATGCATGAGTATTGGTTTTTCTTTATATTGATAATGGGACTGTCAATTATTCAGGGTGTCATTTTCGGATTATACCAGACGCATTATAACAAGGCATGGTTAAGGGTTTCCGGAAAGAAAGTATCAGGAAGCTTTATTGGTATTCCAAATGAAAGATTATTTATCTATGTAGCTGTATATTCTATTGTACTTTTGTTGGCATTTACATGGATATATCTATGGATGACGATGAGTAAGAATCCGCTGCTTGGAATCGTTGTAGCAGGTCTTATCTGGTTTGTTTCGAATGCCTGTATGCTCCCTGAGCTAATATCTGAATTGATCACATATATATTTGTAGGACCATACCCGTTAGATTATGACAGCTTTGGAAATATACTTAATTATAATGCGGACAAGTTCCTTGATTGGCAGAATATGCATTATATTATCGAGCAGATATCCAATATTATATTTAATCCTCATATGATATTTGACTATATTGATGATCCCATATATTATGTCATGGTAGCGAATGAAAATGGTATTGGTATCAGAAGTGATGAAAATATTGTTATGGAAGGCGTATCACTGGTGATAATGATCATGATATTGGTCGTTATGCTGCTGATTGGAATAATAGCGATTAGAGTTTTGTCGGGCAGAAAGCAATTGACCAATGGCGGCAGGATCTTTAATTTCAGATTTGCTGAATGGCTTTTTGCTATATATACTGCATTTATATGGTTCATTTTTACTACGGATTTGCTATCATACTATTACAGGATATTTGATGATTCTGCCGGCTTAGATAATTATTATATTGTAAAAATAATAGTGAATCTTTTAGTGTCATGTATTGTTGCATTGATGGTTAAATATCTGTTGAATCCATTAAGATCAAGGCAGACACATGATTATATTGTATCAAAAAGAAGATGGTTTGACGGATTAAAGTCCATGGATTTCAATAGGGTTATAGTGGCAACAATTATAGGGGTTATTATTGCTTATGCAAAAATAGCGATGATTTTCTATTATGTATCTGATATACACAATGAAGTTGATGATTATTATAGGGAACATTTTTTTGAATTCTATTTGTCTGACCTTGACTATTATAAGTCTGAGCTTGCTGCATATCTGCTCATTGTTCTTATAATATCTAAGGGTTACAGATATTGGGTTGAGAGAAAGAGCAATGCAAGAGAGTTCTTCGATACAATTCCGGAAAGAAGAATTTCGAAGAAAATGAAATCTATATTCAAAGATTTGATAGTGGTTATAATTCCTGTTGTATTTTCGGGAATATACATCAATTACAGAATAACATCATTATCGGTCAGCAATAATATATCCGGCAAGTTTATATCATATGGAAAAGAAATGACCATAATCATGATATTCTATATGCTCATGATGGTAGGCTTATTACATTTCATGGAGGAAATGTTCACAAATGGTCTGATGCGACCTGTAGGATATATAGGTGTTATCATAATGATCTTTGCAGGTATTAGCGGAGCAGTGCAAACTTTCAAACATTCATATATTGATGATGATATCTATAATATACTAACTATGACAGCGATAAATGATAAGTATATGGGGATGATCATATTCTATCTGCTGACTGGAATAGTACTATTATCAATATCAGTGATATTATCGGAGAAAAGGGATAACAGTAAAAACGGATTTTACTTTGAATTTGAAAAATATATGTTTGCTTTGATGATATCAGTTTCTGTATTCTTTATGGCACAGCCCTATGTTGTTGCACTGTGGCACAGAGTATTGATGTTTGCTGCATGTATTATAATGTTTGGATTGATAGTGTATTTCATGACGCCGAAAGAGTATAGAGCTGCTTAAAAGAAGGTTTGATAACTATATAAGATTATATCGATGGAAATGCTGAAGTTAGTTGATAGCTTCAGCATTTTTTGTAAAATGTCTGTATATTTTTATAACGACATGATATATTATACAAAGAAGTATATATAGCATAAGCGAGCGCTTTTTTGCGCCAAGGATGGCGCAATTGCGAAGCTTATGATATAATATACCTATATTTGCAGTTAAGGGTGGTGAAATAGGTGGGAAAATATCTAAATCCGGGTAATCTAAGCTTCAAAGAAATCAGAAACGATAATTATGTTGATAAAACAGGAATGATTGAGCTTATTAACCAGTCGATTAATAAAAATTCACGCCTGACCTGTGTCAGCAGACCGCGTCGATTTGGCAAGTCATTTGCTGCAGAGATGCTTCTTGCTTATTATGATAAGTCGTGTGATTCTCATGAGATATTTGACGATCTTGAGATTGCTTTAACAGATGACTATGAAACATTTATTAATTCGTTTGATGTGATATATATTGATATGGCCAATATCGCTGGCAAAGTTCGTGAAGATGAGATTGTAGGATATATTCAAAGAAATATAGTTAATGAGCTTGTATGCGCTTATCCAAAGCTTCAGGTTTGTGAAGCATTTGATGAAACATTGGTTAATGTGGTGGAACTAACAGGTAATAAGTTTATAATGATAATTGATGAATGGGATGTTATTATTCGTGAACTGCCTGATCAGACGGATGATTATCTAAAGTTTCTTCGCACGATCTTTAAGAGTAGTGTGACTACCAATAGAATATTCGCTGCGGTCTATATGACAGGAATTCTCCCGATTAAGAAGACCGGAACAGGTTCTGCTTTGTCGAACTTTAAGGAGTATTCTATGCTGAAACCATGGAAATACGGAAAATATGTTGGCTTTACAGCAGAGGAAGTCAAGAAACTTTGTGAAGATCAGAATGGTGATTATGAGCTAATGAAAGAATGGTATGACGGCTATTCTTTTGAAAAAGATTATTCAATATATAATCCTAATTCTGTTATGGAGGCGCTGAATACAGGGGATTACATTTCATACTGGACGGAGACAAGTATTGCAGATGAGCTTATGGATTACATAAGCAAAGGCTATAATGACCTTACTAAAACAATAGCTGAACTGATAGCTGGAATTGAGGTTACAGTCAATACGAACGGTTTTGCCAATGATCTTGTAACCTTTAAGGGGAAAGATGATGTGTTGACACTACTCATTCATCTGGGATATCTTGCATATGACAGGCAGGCAGGGACAGTACGGATTCCCAATGAGGAAATTAAGCAGGAATTTATTAAAGCTGTTCGAGAGGTTGATCATAAGGAAACAAAAAAACGTGTACAGGAAAGTGATCAGCTTATTGAGAATACCATTATGATGAGAGAAGAGGCTGTAGCGACACAGCTTGCTAAGGTTCATATGGAGGAAACCTCACCTATACATTACAACAGGGAAGAAGATCTTCGAAGTGTTATTAAACTTGCATATTATACCTATCGTGATTATTATCTGCAGTGGGAGGAACTGCCAACCGGGGAAGGATATGCAGATGTGGTATATCTTCCAAAGAAGAATTCGGATTATCCGATTCTTATTATAGAGTTGAAATGGAATGATAAAGCGGAAGGAGCAATTGCTCAGATTAAGAATAAAAAATATACTGATAAATTAAAGGATTATGGCAATGATATTCTACTGGTGGGAGTTAATTACAGTAAAGATACTAAGGAACATACTTGTATTATAGAAAAGTTGGAAAAGGTATTATAAGCTGGCTTTTTAAAAATGCTTTGCAGTATAAAACAATATATGTTATACTACAAAAGATTGTGATAGGACGCAGCCGAGACTTCTGAAGTGATGACACTTTATGAACGAGATGTGCCGTCAGTTCAGTTGTTTCGGTGTCTTAATTACATCAATACGATTATAAAAAGGAGAAATGTTATGTACAAGACATTCGAGATGGATCTTGCCGGCAGAAAACTAAGAGTAGATGTCGGAAGAGTCGCAGCACAGGCTAATGGTGCAGCATTTATGCACTATGGTGACACAGTTGTTTTATCTACAGCAACTGCATCAGAGAAACCAAGAGAAGGAATCGATTTCTTCCCGTTATCTGTTGAGTATGAAGAGAAGTTATACTCAGTAGGTAAGATTCCAGGAGGTTTTAACAAGAGAGAGGGTAAGGCGAGCGAGAATGCTATTCTTACATCACGTGTTATCGACCGTCCAATGAGACCTTTATTCCCTAAGGATTACAGAAATGATGTTACACTTAACAACCTTGTAATGTCAGTTGATCCTGAGTG
>CAMHMG010000129.1 GCA_946186175.1 uncultured Clostridia bacterium
TTACATGTTGAACATTTTGAATAGCAATATACTTTTATCATAATTAACTCCTTCTTTTAAATCTTTTGCATAATATTATATTTCTCTTAATATCATCTTATGGTTTCACGTACTTTGAAGCAATATCTACTATCTTCATTACTTCTAAAGTTTCTTCCACATACCGTTCTGCCACATCTTTATCTTTCTCTCCTATCATACGTGCAAAATCGCTAAACTCCCTGGTCATTCTGTGATGAACTTGGTCCGGAACAAACTCCTCTGTAATAACCGGCCTTATCACAGCACCTGCAGCATCTCTTTCAATACCGGTTTTGGTTTCATCCGTTATCACAATGGTAAGATTAGATGCAACATTAGGTTTTCCTTCTATTCTCATATATCCTTTTTCGCCTTGAACAATAACGAAACCGGGACTGTCCGAGTCCTTCGCTCCGGTACATACTGCAGAAAAGCCTTCATACTCCATAATCATAGTTCCGGAAATATCGATTCCGTTAAAACCTACATTAGGATAATAATGTGTTGCTTTTGGGGTACCGAATAATGACACTGCATAGTGAATATTATATACATTGATATCTCTTAAAGCTCCACCGAGATAATCAGGATCAAAAGAATGATCAACCTCACCTGCAAGATATCGATCATAGCGGCTGGAATACTGGGAATAATTCGCCATCATCATCCTGATCCTGCCTAATTTCGGAAGGTTCTCTCTCATCTTTTCAATTACATCATTATGAAGAACTGTGATTGCTTCAAATATAAACAAATCCCTTGCCTTAGCCAAAAGTACAAGCTCCTTTGCCTCTTCATACGTGCCGGCAAACGGCTTTTCCAGGATAACATTCTTATCCTTCTCAAGAGCCCTTTTTGCATACTCATAATGAACACTGTTGATCAGTCCTATATAAACAGTATCAACATCAGCTTTATCCAGCAACTCATCATAATCCGTGTAAACTTCCGGAATTGAGTACTTATTGGAAAGCTCCTCACCCTTGATCCTACTGTGTGGTCTGGCAAAGATCGCATTACATTTTATCTCTTCAAGCGGCTCCATTGCGTAGAGCGCATCAACAACAATTTTTCCTGTTCCTATAACCCCGAGCTTCATATATACCTCCCATAACCTATTTATAGCATTTTTACCATTAGCATTGCAACTACATTTATTTAACAATATATCTTCCATTATTCTTTGACTGCTTCTTTAAGCACAGCCAATATTTCTTCTTCTGAATTCAACGCCATTACTTTTGCCGTAAGAGCATCTGCTTCTTCCTTAGACCACTTTGAAATGATACATCTGGCTGTAAGAACCAGTACAGGATTAACACTGTACTCATCAAGACCAAACGACATCAGGAGAGGTATCATAAGTGGATCGGCAGCAGCCTCACCACACATTCCAACCGGAATTCCGGCTTCCTTACCACACTTGATTATATGCTGTATTGAGCGCAATACAGAGGGCTGGAATGTAGAGTAGAGATAAGCAACTTTTGAGTTACCTCTGTCCACACTCATAGTGTACTGTGTAAGGTCATTAGTACCGATGGAGAAGAAATCAGCCTCTTTAGCCAAAAGATCCGCTATAAGAGAAGCTGATGCAGTCTCAATCATACATCCAACTTCAATGTCATTATCAAATGCTTTACCCTCTGCTCTCAGTTCAACCTTTATCTCAGAAACTAGCTCTTTAACACTTCTGACTTCAGAAACCGTTGTTACAAGCGGCACCATTATTTTCACCTTACCGAAAGCACTGGCTCTGACGATTGCACGAAGCTGCGTCTTATATACATCTATATTACCAAGACAATATCTTACTGCTCTGTATCCAAGGAAAGGATTCTCTTCTTTCTCCAAGCCAAGATACGGGATATCTTTGTCTCCTCCTATATCCAGCGTCCGGATAATCACTGTCTTTCCCCCCATAGTCTCAACTGCTTCTTTATATGCCTCAAACTGCTCTTCTTCGGTGGGTAAATGTGTATTATCCATGAAAAGGAATTCCGATCGAAACAGACCTATTCCTTCACCGTCACATTCAATTGCCTTCTTTGCATCCTTTGGAGTGCCGATATTACAGAATAATTCAAGCTTTGTTCCGTCAGCATTTACGGTTTCTTTACCTATAAACTTATCAAGTTCTGCCTGCCTTTTTATATACTCCTCTCGTTTTAACATATATTTCGAGAGAACATCTCCCTCCGGATTAATAAAAACTATTCCTTCAGTTCCATCGACAATAGCTGTATCCTTGTCTTTAACCTCATCGACAATTCCCGGAACCGAAAGTACTGCCGGAATTTCCAAAGCTCTTGCAAGAATTGCCGAATGAGATGTCTTGCCGCCAACCTCGGTAATGATACCGGTAACATTTTCCTTAACTATCTGAGAGGTCATGGAAGGAGTGAGGTCTTTGCATACCAATACAGTTCCCGGAGCAACCTTACTAATATCCACATCCTCTATTCCAAGCAATATCTTCAAAATGCTGACCTTGACATCCGCAATATCAGACACACGCTGACGCATCATATCATCATCTAACTGCGAAAACATGCCTATAAACATATCGCATACAGCGGTAAGAGCTGATTCCGCACACTGTCCCGAATCAATCATTTTATCCATCTCTCCGGACATTGCAGGATCTGATATCATAACAGCATGTCCTAAGAGGATCTCTGCTTCCTTTTCTCCTATAAGTCTCCTTATATCCTCTGCCTTGGCATTGGTATCCTTGACAAATTCATCTATTGCTTTATGAAAACGCGCTTTTTCTGCAGCTGTATCTGTAACCATCTTAGCATCAAAGGATAGATCATGTTCTATTATTCGGCATATACTGCCAATACCTATACCACGTGATGCAGCAATTCCATTCTTCATATATACCTCCTTCTCTTGTAAATACGAATCACTCCCCTGCTAAACACAGAGGAGTGGTAAGTATTATACTATAAGATTAATCACCCATTCCGTCTTCAATAAACTGTGAAATCTGGGCTAATGCATCTTCTTCGTCAGCTCCTTCACATTGAAGCTCAATCTCTGAACCACATTTGATGCAAGCACTCATAAGAAACATAACACTCTTGCAGTCATAAGCGTTTCCGTTGAAATTAATCTTCACACTGCTGTCAAACCCTGCAGCCATCTGAGAAAGAAGACTTGCGGGACGCATATGCATTCCCTGCTCATTTTTAACTGTCATTTTTTTTGATACCATATTCTTCTCCTTCCTTTTCTACTGTTCTGCATCCTTCTTAAGAATTCCCAGCAATACGCAGCCTACTGCTGAACCGATAAGAAGAGATACCAGATACATAAACACGTTACCAACAACCGGGAATACAAAGATTCCACCGTGAGGAGCCATCAGTGTACACTTAAATGCCATTGACAACGCACCTGCAACACCCGAACCTACCATAAGAGAAGGGATTACATGAAGAGGATCTGCTGCTGCAAATGGGATAGCACCCTCTGTTATGAAGCAAAGACCCATGATGAAGTTAACCGGACCGGACTTTCTCTCAGCAGCTGTGAACTTCTTTTTAAAGAAGATTGTTGCAAGCGCGATTGCGATAGGAGGAACCATACCGCCGATCATAACTGCTGCCATTATCATATAACCTGTTTCATTCTGATTTGCAAGTGCTGCTGTACCAAATACATAAGCTGCTTTGTTAAGCGGACCACCCATATCAGTTGCCATCATTGCTCCAAGTAAAACACCAAGGAATACAATAGAACCGGTACTCATGCTTGTAAGAACACCTGAAATCCATGCGTTAAGTGCTCCAACTATAGGGTTGATAGCACAAAGTACAAGACCTATTATAAGAATACCACAAAGTGGGTATATCAGTACAGGCTTAATTCCCTCCAACGCTGCCGGAAGGCCATCAGTAAGTTTCTTGATACCAAGAACAATATAGCCTGCAGCAAAACCTGCCACAAGAGCGCCAAGGAAAGCGGAAGGAACATCTCCTCCCGGTGAGGAAAATGTTGCACCGGATGCAGCAAGCGCACCACCAACAAATCCAACCGCAAGACCCGGACGATCTGCAATACTCATAGCGATGAATCCTGCAAGAATAGGAAGCATAAATCCGAATGCTGTACCACCTATTGCCTTAAACCAAGCCGCAACCGGTGTATTTGAACCGAAATTGCTTGGATCAATTGAATAATCATCCAAAAGAAATGCTATAGCTATTAATATACCACCGCCTATAACGAAAGGAAGCATATGTGAAACACCATTCATAAGATGCTTGTAAACTTTTCTTCCTACACTCTCATTATCCGAAGATGCATTTGTAGATACCGCTCCTGAATGCTGGTATACTGAAGCATCTCCTGAAACAGCACGCTCAATAAGTTTATCTGAATGATGGATTGCATCAGCAGTAGAAGCCTTAATTACCTTCTTGCCGTTAAATCTTCCCATCTCAACATTCTTGTCTGCCGCAACAATGATAATATCTGCAGCCTTGATCTCTGCATCGGTTAATTTATTCTTTGCTCCGCCTGATCCATCTGTCTCAACCTTGATTGAAAGACCCCTATTCTTTGCACTATTCTCAAGTGCTTCAGCTGCCATATAGGTATGTGCAATACCTGTAGGACACGCTGTAACTGCAAGTATGTTGCAAGCTTTATTACCATTCTTAGCAGCTTCTTCGCTGTCACGCTTTTTCTCCTGCTTATCAATCAATGATAAGAACTCATCAACCGATCTCGCTTCAATAAGTGATCTTGAAAAGCTTTGATCCATAAGCATTGCCATAAGCTTAGACAAAACTTCTATATGTGTATCAGCAGCTCCCTCAGGTGCAGCGATCATAAAAAGAAGTTTGCTGTCTGTCTTATCAGGTGACTTATAATCAACACCATCAGGAACAGTAATGGCAACAAGTCCCGGCTTCTTTACAGCCGAAGTCTTTGCGTGTGGAACAGCAATTCCCATTCCAACTGCTGTTGATCCCTGAGCTTCCCTTGTTTCAATCGCATACTTAAATGCTGCCTTCTCGTTTAAGTTTCCCACCTTGTCATGAAGGTTCACCATCATGTCAATAGCTGCATTCTTATCAGCAGCCTTCTGATTAAGCATGATGCCTTCTTTTTTGAGTAAATCTGTGATTTTCATTTTCTTTCCTTTCTGCGTTTCTTCGCATTATAATCCGAGGATACCCTCAATACATTTTTGCAGCACCTGCTAAGATGCTAATTTTCCATATATAAACGAAACTTTATGAACCTCCGCTTACAAAGTTTCGTAAATACTATTGATAAGATCTCCTGTAGCAAGATCATCTGAAAAGGCAGTCGCGCTTCCAGCTGCTGTTCCCATGTTTAGTGCAGTGCGATAATCCTTTGTCTTCATATATCCGGCAACAAAACCAGCCACCATGGAATCACCGGCACCAACTGAATTCCTGACTATTCCCTTCGGAACACCGACCCTGAGTTTTTCACCGCCTTCAGTTATGAGCATGGCCCCGTCTCCTGCCATTGAGACCAGTACATTCCTGGCGCCCATTTCCTGCAACTTTCTTGCATACAGCTCTATTTCATCATCTGTTTTAACAACTGCTCCAAACATCTCGCCTAGCTCGTAATTGTTAGGCTTTATCAAAAACGGCTTATATCTTAACACCTTCATCAGCAGATCATTGGTTGCATCTACCACAAAGGTGACATTCTTTTTTTCCAATCTTTCAAGAATGATCTCATATACATTACTCGGAAGTGAATTAGGTATGCTTCCTGCTAATATTAAGATGTCTCCTTCTTTCAGATTATCAAGCTTAACCAAAAGCTCGTTGTAAGCTTCTTCACTTATGGAGGGGCCTTGAGCATTGATCTCGGTTTCTTCGTCTGATTTTATCTTAACATTTATTCTTGAAATACCTTCTCTAAGCATTATGAAATCAGCGATTATCCCTTTTTTTTCGACGCTCTTGATTATTGCCTCTCCCGTGAAACCTGCAACAAAGCCAAGTGCTGTACTTTCAATTCCAAGGTTTTTAAGTACGGTCGAAACATTAATACCCTTTCCTCCAAAAAAACAATCCTCAGATACAGATCTGTTAGTCATTCCCGGATCGAGAGGTTTATCCATTCTAACAATGTAATCGATTGCGGGATTAAATGTAACTGTGTAGATCATACGAATCTCCTTTTCATTGATTAATACTTCTTAACTCTGTGTGACAGTTTTAATAATAGTCTGATCCGAATATTTTTTATCCGGCTCAAGATCAGTTATAACACAGCAGTCCTTTATGTCTGAAAATGTTACAGAACTGACTACTCCAAATTTCGAATGATCGGCTAGGATATATGTCAGAAAAGTATGTTTGATAGCCTCCGATTTCACAAGAGCCTCATCAACATCCGGTGTGGTATATCCCGCTTGAACCGAAATCCCATTCGTTCCAATGAATGCCTTGGTAAAATGAAATCTTGAAAGTGACTCAATACAATCCGGACCGATAACCGCTTCCGTTACAGGCTTGATTCTTCCGCCTATGATCATCGTTGACAATCCACGTTCAAGCATCTTCTTTGCATGCACAATACCATTAGTGATATATTTTGCATTCTTATTGGTAATGTAATCTATCAAATGTAATGTCGTAGTACCTGAATCAATATAAACAAAATCATTATCTCTGACCAGAGAAGCCGCATACCGTGAGATAATATCCTTCTCTTCAGTGTTGCGTATTGCTTTCTCAGCAACCGACGGTTCATCAGTATTCATATCCATATACTTAAGGGAGGTGGCGCCCCCGAAAACCTTATTAATTCTATGATCCTCATGAAGCGCCAATAAATCACGTCTGATTGTTGCTGCCGAAGCATCTAGTGCATCCACTAATTCCTGTACTGTAGCTGTGCTATTCTTTTCTAAATAGGCTACGATCTCATTTCTTCTCTCTTCAGTGAGCATTTTTGATCATCTCCTGTTTTTATTCTTCATTGTATTAACAGAATAACACCACAAATAATCATTGTCAATCATTTATAATCATGTTTTTATAGTCAATTTAACCAAAAAAGATTATAGATAATCAACAACACTCAAAAAAAGGATACAATCCTTATCAGAGTATCGATCATCAACCAACACTTTAACAAGGACAATATCCTTATATATTATACTATTTAAAATTATAATTATTCTCTGTTACGATAATATGCAAACATATATTGCTGATAGACTCCATTATACGGACTATAATTATCATAGGGATATCCATCAGTATATTCCGCCTCTAAAACCCTCTTGATCCATACATCAACCGGAAAAGCATCCAGATGATGAAGGCCAAATAGAAGCATACAGCTGGCTACCTTTTTGCCAACTCCATATATATTCATCAATCCGGCAAGTATCTCATCATCTTTAAGATAATATAATCGATCAAGATTGATCTCCCCGGAGGCAACCGCCTCGGCTGTATATCTGATATATTTATCCCTGTATCCCAACTTACATTCACCAAGCGCCTCATCAGACATCGCCACAATAGCTTCAGCTTTGGGAAATGTATAATACTCTCTGCCTCTGCTGTCATATCTCTTATTTCCTGCCCTCTCACAGAGTTTTTCAATAGATGCTTTGATTGCCGGAATATTTCTGTTCTGGGATATAATAAAACTTATAAGCGCCTCCCATGGATCCTGTCTTAATATCCTAATGCCACATTCATGCTCGCATGCCTCATACAAAAACGGATCTGTCCCTATATCTATCTTCTCTCTGATACTTTGATAGTCTTCATCCATATCAAGATAGACACTCCATATATTATTATATTCATCCTCAGTACAATCCAGTTGATACATACAATCATCAATCTTCCATATGCAAAGACAATAATCTCCATGAATCACACGATACCCCTCATCCTCAATCGGCTGCCATCTAAAACACTGTCCACTGTCCGCAATCCTCTTAAGGTCAAAATCATCCGTAATCTTTATATTAATCATAAGTAAAACCTCATACTCTATCAAACAAACAGAATTATTTCAAAATGAGACCTTTAACAAATATCTCAACACCTATACCAATAAGTATTATTCCCCCAAATATAGATGCCTTTCTGGCAAGACGCATACCAACCTTAATACCTATCCGTAATCCTATCTCACAGATAATAAATGTTACAATACCAATAATAGCCGAACATAATATAGCCATACTGCATTTGTAATCTGCAATAGTAAAGCCTACAGAAAGTGCATCGATAGAAGTAGCGATACCCTGTATTACAAGATCACGACTACTGAGTTTTGACCCCGTCATTTCCAGATCTTCATCATCGTCATCTGTATCAGACACCGCCTCGTATATCATCTTCCCGCCAATAAATAACAACATCAAAAGAGCTATCCACGGAA
>CAMHMG010000130.1 GCA_946186175.1 uncultured Clostridia bacterium
AGTTACATTATTATAAATAGTACAAATGGGAGAAAAGATATGAAGAACAATAAGAAAATTCTTATTTCCGGTGCAGTACTTTTAATTTTTTATGCTATGGCATGGTATTGCATCGAGGTGAGGGATGTTCAGGTGACGGAAACTTTCTGGGCATTACTGCCCTCACTCATCGCCATTGTGTTGGCTCTTATCACCAAAGAAGTATACAGTTCATTATTTGTAGGTATACTTACCGGTGCATTATTCTGGGGCAAGTTCCATCCGGTTGCAGTCCTCAATCACGTATTTCGCGACGGAATCATAAGCGTTATATCTGACTCATGGAATGTCGGAATACTTGTATTCCTCGTCATTCTCGGTATGATGGTTCAACTCATGAATAAAACAGGCGGCTCACTTGCTTTCGGACGTTGGGCTACAAGCCATATCAGAGGCAAAGTTGGCGCACAGCTTGCGACAATTTTGTTGGGAGTACTTATCTTTATAGATGATTATTTCAACTGTTTAACAGTAGGTTCGGTTATGCGCCCTGTTACTGACAAGCATAAAATCAGCCGTGAAAAATTATCTTACTTAATCGATGCTACTGCTGCTCCGGTATGTATTATTGCACCTATTTCATCTTGGGCTGCAGCAGTTGCCGGATTTGTTGAGGGTGAGAACGGAATGAGTCTTTTCCTTAAAGCTATTCCATATAATTATTACGCTTTGCTTACAATTCTTGCTATGATACTTATTGTATCATTAAAGATTTCCTTCGGACCTATGAAGAAGTATGAGGAAGAAGCATTAAATGATGAATATTGGGCAAAGAAAGAATATGTTGGTGCAGAAGACACTTCACTTAAGGTTAATCACAACGGAAAAGTAATCGATATGATCATTCCGATCATTTTGCTTATTGTACTTTGTACTATCGGCATGATATATACAGGTGGTTTTTTCAAGGGTGAAACATTTATTGACGCTTTTGCAAACAGCGATGCTTCCGTAGGACTCGTACTTGGTTCTGCCTCAGCACTGATTATGACTATTATTTTCTATCTGTTCAGAGGTGTAATAACTTTTGATGATGCTATGGATTGCTTACCTGAAGGATTCAAACAGATGGTTCCTGCCATATTAATACTAACCTTTGCATGGTCACTTAAAGCAATGACAGATAACCTTGGTGCAGCAACTTATGTAGCAGGAGTAGTTGCCGGTTCGGCAGCCGGCTTCCAGGCATTCCTTCCATGTATCATTTTCCTCATTGCAATCGGACTTTCTTTTGCAACAGGAACCTCATGGGGTACCTTCGGAATTCTTATTCCAATCGTAGTTAACTGTTTCCAGAACACAGATTACAATCTTATGATAATCTCGATCTCAGCATGTATGGCCGGAGCCGTATGCGGCGACCATTGTTCACCGATATCGGATACCACTATCATGTCATCCGCAGGAGCTGAATGTGTTCATATCAACCATGTATCGACACAGCTTCCATACGCACTTACAGTGGCTGCCATATCCGCACTCACCTATATTGTAGCCGGTTTTGTAAGAAATGCATGGATTTCACTTATCGTAGGAATAATTTTCACGGTAATTACACTGTTTGTTATCAGATCAATGGGTTCAAAAGAAACCGCTTCTTAAAAAGCAAATTAATATCATTTACAGACATAATATATTATAATTGCGCACCTCAAAGCGCATGAAAAGAAATGACTTCATAATCATTATCGATCATGAAGTCATTTCTTTTTTCTTATAATATAAATGTATAAACAAAGCAGTCATAACAGTCGCAACTATGCATCCGGTTATAACACCACCAACATCTATCATCACATCCTTAAACTCACAGCTTCTTCCGCTTACCAGGGTCTGATGTAATTCATCAGATGCTGCATATATGAGTCCCATAATTACTGCAATTAAAAATCTCTTAAATTCAGAAAACTTTGTAAAAGCCACGACATCCAAAAGTAACAGAAAGCCAAGTGCCGCAAATTCCGAAAAATGGGCCAGTTTCCTGAGCGGATGTTCTATCCCGTCAACATACTGCTGTTGCTCTGCATCCGACATCTCATTAAAACCTTCTACAACAATCTCACCGACTGTATAACCAACTGATGTACTTAACTGTGATGATTCCTCTGCTTCCATCGCTGACATCTTAAATATGAAAATCATTACCAAAATAGTTAATACTATAAGCAGTATTTTAACTATCATCTGTCGCTTATTACTCATAATCTTATATTCCTTCTAACATGCTGTTTTAGTTTGCATAGTTGTTTATTTGGCAAAACTACGAGTAACTATTTTAACAGTTTTTAATATATAAAACAAGTAAATCATGTAATTATTCAGTTTCCCCATAATCACAAAATCATTTCTTCTTAGGCGCGATCTTCAAATAATCAAGTACATCCGTGATCTTTTCCACAGGAATGATATCAAGCTGTTCCTTGACTTCATCAGCTACATCTCTTAAATCATCCTCATTATCCTTAGGAATAAATGCGGTCTTGACGCCTGCACGCTGTGCCGCCATAAGCTTCTCAGGTAATCCCCCGATAGGTTTGACATTACCCTCGAGAGAAACTTCTCCTGTCATAGCTACTGTTGCAGGAACTGGAATACCACACACAAGGGATGATAAGGCGGTTGTCAGAGTAATTCCTGCTGACGGACCATCCTTAGGTGTTGCACCGTCCGGTACATGAATGTGAAGATCATTTTCCTCAAACAACTTTGCCTGTTTCGGAAACATACTCTTAACAAGACTGACTGCTATCTGTGCAGATTCCTTCATCACATCACCAAGCTGTCCGGTAATGGTGATCTTTCCCTTACCCTTGGTAAATAATGTTTCAATATATAATATCTCGCCTCCAACGGCAGTCCATGCCAGACCTGTAACAATACCCGGTTTCTTCTGCTTGTGGACCTCCTCATGCCTCATAGGACGCATATCAAGAAGATCGCGCACATTATCCTCCGTCACTTTAACGCGCTTCTTGTTATTCCTTACTATCTCAACCGCAACTCCACGGCAGAGCATATCCATACGCTTTCTAAGGCCTCTTACACCTGCTTCTCTAGTGTAATCAGATATTATAATCTCCAACACCTCATCAGAAATCTGAAGCTGCTTCTTATTGATTCCCACATCCTCCATCGCCTTAGGAAGTAAATGCTTCTTGGCAATTTCTAATTTTTCTGTAGGTGTATAACCTTGGAACTGTATTACTTCCATACGGTTAAGAAGCGGCGCCGGAATTGTATCAGTAGTATTAGCGGTACATATGAATAGTACATCTGATAAGTCGTAAGGCACATTCATATAATGATCTGTAAAGGTGTTATTCTGTTCGGGATCGAGCACCTCAAGAAGCGCACTTGCCGGATCTCCGTTGTATGAGCTTGATAATTTATCCACCTCATCAAGTACCATTACAGGATTGGACACTCCGCATTTGCTTATTCCGTCCATGATTCGTCCCGGCATAGCTCCTATGTAGGTTCTTCTGTGTCCCCTTATATCAGCCTCATCTCTTACGCCTCCAAGACTGACCCTTACATACTCTCTGTTTAATGCTTTGGCAATGCTCTGTCCAATACTGGTCTTACCTGTACCCGGTGCGCCCACAAAAAGTATGATGGAGCCTGACTGTTTCTTTTTAAGATTCATTACAGCAATCTGCTGTAATATTCTGTTCTTGACCTTGGACAATCCATAATGATCCTTTGAAAGTACTTTTTCTGCTCGATCAAGCCTGATCTTCTTGGCATTCTCCTTCTTCCACGGAAGTCCGGCTACATAATCTACATAATCATAAAGCATTCCATATTCAGAACTTCCCTGTCCCTGCTGCTTGAGTCTTGTGATGATCTTATCACATTCCTTTCTTGCAGTCTCATTCATTCCGGATTCAGAAACTCTGATCTCCAACCTTCTTATATCTGAGACATTCTCCGGATGCATCTCATCAAGTTCTTTCTGCAGATACTCCATCTGCTTCTTAATTGCAGATTCGCGATATATCTTTCGATAATCCTCCTCCTGAGCTCCTTGAGCCTCCTGATTGACTCTTCCCATCTCAAGATTCTCGATAAGCATCTTCTCTAACATATCAAACCGCTTCTTCTTACTATCTTCTGCAAGAATAGCATATCTCTCATTGTTGGAATTCATAAGCCATGGAGAAAATGCTGCTCCAATCTCTCCAAGACTGCTCCATCTTGAAGCGTAACCTCTGATAATCGGTCCCCACTGATATCTTCCCGAAAATTCTATCACTAATGATTTGACCGCATTAATCCTCTCGGTAATATCATCATTAATTTCTAAGTCCTCAACATCCGGACGTTTGCTAATAGAAATATCAATAGACTTATCTTTAAATACCGTTATCTCATCAAGGTTTACCCTGTTTCTTGTATGAACAAGAAAATATCCATTATCATTGACTTCCGTTATGGCACCTGAAATACCTATGGGATAAAAGCTGTTCTCGTCAATCTCATCCTTTGAGATATCATCCTTTAATATCATAAGAATAACTCGTTCCTCAAGTGTCGGGACTTTGCCTGTCATCTCCTCATAATAATCATTTTTCAGATAAATGTTGGCATCCGGAACTACTAACGTATTATAAATTGGTAAATTCGCCATATGATCACCTCCAAAAAACAGCTTGTTAGCACTCACCGATAAAGAGTGCTAACAAGCAAAGTATATCACTGTATTTCTATTGATGTCAAGTTATTTATTTTATAATTCAACAACAAAAGCCACAATTCCATCCGATTCGTTATGTGCTGAAATCTTTCCTTTGTGAGCGGTCACAATTGCTTTCGCAATGGAAAGACCAATACCATGTCCCCCATTCTCTCTTGTCCTTGCCTCGTCAGGTCTGTAAAATCGATCAAAGAGACGCGGTATCATCTTCTCATCAAGCGGTTCTCCGGTATTTCTCACTTCCAGATAAACATTTTTGCCTGTCTTATAGAGTTTTACTAAAATTTCACCTTCATCACTGCAGTATTTGACTGCATTTTCCGTAAGTACAGACACAAGATGCTCCATTCCGGTTCTGTCACCTTTAATTATAATATTATCCTGTATGTCCGTACCAAATCTCTTATTCTTGCTTATTGCGATAGTTGAAATCCTGTCAGTCACTTCCTTTGTAATTTGACTGAGGTTAATTTCTTCCATTACAAGATCATATTTTTCTTCCATTTTCGATAGGAAAAGAAGGTGTTTAATAAGCTCAGACATCTCCACTGTCTGCTTTCTTATACTATCAGTCCACTCAGATTTCCCTCCCATAAGCTCGATAACATCAACATCAGCTGATATTACAGCAAGCGGCGTCTTTAATTCATGCCCTGCATCCGTAATGAACTGTTTTTGCTTCTCCATATTCTGAATTATCGGCTCTAGTGCTTTTCCTGATGCCAGATAAATGATAACAAAAAGATTTACCAGGATGACCAGTGACAAAATTGCGGAAATCTTCTGTATATAATATAGATTTTGAATATGCTGATACATATCGATAAAACCGATCATTTCACCGTCATCATTCTTTTCTACAATATAACGGAAAGCGTTATACGAACCTTTTTCTTTATTTAATGCGATCACTTCTTTTGCATATTCTTTTGCTTCCTCATCTGTTATTGCCGAGATATTCTCAACATTGATTCCTGACTCATTCCCCTCCGAATCAAAGAAAACAAAAAAATATCTGTTCTCAAACGGAGTCTCTTTAGTTATCTTTAAGTTATATTTAAAAAAGACGTTTTTGTTTTTGTCAGAGACAGAAGCATTATCCTCCTTGTCCTTCTTAAACATTTCTGACGGAAATGTACCACCGTTATCTACTAATATCTGAAGGAGCTGATCATAATGTGCTGTCATCTGTATTTTTGCAAACAGATTGATACTGCCAACTACAATAACCATAAGAACAAATATACAGGTCATGACAAAAGCGACAAATTTCCATTTCATTTTTGCAAGCATACAAACACCTCTCTTTAATACCAATCAGCCGTCGCCTTACGGCTCGGCTTACTCTGCATACTTCGAACTAAGCGCACCAAAGGTACGCTAAGGTCTCAGGTATCTTGGACTTTCATGGTAAGGCAATACCCCTCATCACTTTCACGAATCATTATATCTGCATGAAGAGATTCAAGCTTACTTTGAAGATATGAAATGTAAAGCTTTAATTTTTCCTGTTCTTTATCTTCCTGCTTCCATATTCTTTCTATAATCTGTTTTTCCGTAATGCTTCTGCCAGGAGTATTCATGAACATAGCAAGCAGTTGGGCCTCTTTTCCCGTTAGTCTTAGAGAGTGAACCCCGACAGACAGTTCCATCCCCTCAACTTTAAATACCGTATTGCCAACGCTAAAGGTCTGAGATGTATATACGTTATTCCTCCTGACCATTGCATTAATTCTGGCAAGCAATTCTTCCATAACAAACGGCTTTGCAAGATAATCATCCGCTCCTATCTCTAAGCCCTTCACCCTGTCCTCAACTTCAGACTTAGCTGTAAGCATAAGCACAGGTACATGAATACTTTTTTCACGCATTTGTTCAAGAGCTTGAAAACCATTCATTTTCGGCATCATTACATCTAAAATAATGCCATCATAATCTACGGACATTGCACGGCTTACTGCCGCTTCCCCATCATATACAGAATCCACCTCATATCCCTTGATCTCAAGAATTTTAGTGAGGGCATTATTAAGATCTTTCTCATCTTCTGCGAGTAATAATTTCATAACTAAAACCTTCTTTACTTTTTACTTAGTGCTGTTCTGTTTTCTTAAATAATATATTTGAAATCTTGAAATAACATTTAAAATCCTAATCCTATGAACAGTTATTTTAGCATTCTTCTGATTGTCTGCATGGTAAGATCGGTCGATGCCATCTCATCTGAACAGCGTTTCAATTCCTCTGCAAGAAGCTCCGGATTCTCCACCGTTTTCTTATAACGAAGCTCGTGTTCTAATGCAGCCCAGCAATCCATAGCAATTGTTCTTAACTGTATCTCTGCAAATAATTTTCTCGTGCAGTCGGGAAGATGCACCGGAATGCTTACGATCAAATGATAACTTCTATATCCGTTGTCCTTAGGATTAGCAATATAATCCTTCTCGTTGATGATTTCTATATCTTCCTGTCTTTTCAATATATCTACCATCTGATACACGTCATCGACAAACTGACATACAATTCTTATTCCGACAGCATCATATACCTTTGTAAGTGCAGATTCTGTTGTGACGGGCAGCCCCTTTTTCGAGAGCTTTTCCTTCATACTATCTGCCGATTTGATCCTGCCCTTGCAATGTTCGACCGGATCCCTTCCTCCTTCAAGTACAATATATCTTCTTAACAATTCAATCCTTAACATCAATTCATGAAGAACACTTTCAAGCATCACCTGCGCATCTTTATAAAAGCTTTCCGGTTCTGTATATTCTGTTGTTTTTCTCCCAATATTCATATCATTATAATTGCTACTCTCTTCCATTATGCTACCTCTTATATTCTATTTCCATTTGCAGTACTCCACATATTTACAATAATTCATACTCTTAAACAAATGTCCCTATTATCTGTACATTATTTAAGCATTTGTAAAGTTCATTAAAATATGTACACCTCAAAAAGCATTATGCAATTATCTGTTGCACATTTTATCAGACTTTATCAAATATGAAAAGGAAATACACAAAATAATCATAAGTTTTGAAAAAAACTTTCTTTAAAGTTTTTCAATGTTTTTTTAAGATTTGCATTATATAATTATATCCATTAAAGGCGTTGTTTTTTGATAACAGATACTGTAACAAATTATTGTATTAGAAGGAGGAAAAAGTATGAAGCAGGCGAAGAAATTACTTGCAAAAATCATGGTGTTGGCTCTTATGTTGGCATATATTCCGGCACCGGTTGCAAATGTGAATGCAGCAAACAACATTAGTACTAAAAAGTACACAATTTCAAAAAAAACGGGAACTTATAGTGATGCATTCAAGCTTACGATTAAAGCTAAGAAGGGATACAATGTATATTATACTACCGGTTCCAATCTGACAACAAAGAAAGTGATTAAGAGTGGAAAGAAGAAAACACTGACAATTAAAAAGACAACAACACTTAAAGTCTATGCTGTTAAGAAATCAGCCAGTGTTACTGCAAAGAAGTTAAAGTCAAATTCCGTTAAAAATAAGACAAAATCATATGTATATACAATAAGTAATTCTGACAGTACAACAACGGATACAAGTACGACAACGACACCAGGTACGACAACAGATACCAGCACGACAACCACACCA
>CAMHMG010000131.1 GCA_946186175.1 uncultured Clostridia bacterium
GCATCTATTCCCAAAAATGCATGACCTGTAAGAGTATCCACATTCTTGATATGATCTGAATTCTTCTTATGTCTTTCTATAAATTCATTATATTCATCCTCAGAAATAAACAACGGCTTACAGCTTGCATATCCACCTGACGCAGTGTATCCATTGATCTTTTCTATAAGCTCGTCAATATTAAATGATTTGTTATCCTTCTTAAGCGCCGCACCCATTGCTACAAAATACAGAGAATTCTCCGGTGCAACACCTGTAAGCTTCAAGGTCTTGTCAAATGCCTTACGAAGCTCCGACAAGAATGTAAGGGGACCACCAAGATATACCACCTTACCCTCGATCTCACGACCCTGTGCAAGACCTGCAATGGTCTGATTAACTACTGCATAGAATATACTTGCTGAGATATCATTCTTCTGAGCGCCCTGATTAAGAAGAGGCTGCACATCAGACTTGGCAAACACACCACATCGACTGGCTATTGTATATATCTTGTCATAGTTCTTGGCTATCTCATTCATCTCGCCAGCTTCCATATTGAGAAGTGTAGCCATCTGGTCAATAAATGCTCCTGTACCGCCGGCGCAGGAACCATTCATTCTGACCTCTAATCCATCTGTGAGGAAAAGTATCTTGGCATCCTCTCCCCCAAGCTCAATAACCACGTCAGTACCCGGTATCATCTTATTGACTGCAACTCTTGTGGCATATACCTCCTGCTCAAACGGTATTCCCAAAGAATCTGCAATACCCATTCCTGCAGAACCTGATATAGTGAGACATATCTCCTTTTCATCAGGGAACTTCTCTTTGATGTCTGTAAGCATCTGCACTGTCTTTTCTGTAATCTGCGAAAAATGTCGCTGATAATCATTATAAACAATCTGAGCCTTATCATCTAAGACCACGCATTTTAGCGTTGTAGAGCCAACATCCAAACCTATTCTCATTATGACACCTCATCTTTTAATGCATATGCAAAACAACATGTTTATCTATTAATATTCAAATTCTGACACAAATCGTATCAAACAGACCTATTCTAACTTATATCAACATTTTTATCAAGTCCATTTTCTCCCATTATAAAACACCGATACATCATATAACAAAACTGATGTACCGGTATTAATAACCAACAATTAATTATTTAAATATTAATCATAATTCTTTTCTTTATATTCTAATATTTTATACAGAGCCTTTTCCGATTGTCCATTAAGCATATCTTCAAAAATCTCTTTATACTTTGCAAACTTCATACCCTGATTCGGATTACTGTACCCGGCCCAGCTTGCCAATATAAGCCCACCGCCATACATTGCTTGACTAGTATATGACTCCGGATCTATTTCCAGATATCCTTTATATTCATTGTCGTTAATTAACTCATTGTATCTGGTTTCATCTGCATCTATTTCATCCTGACCATAATAATTAGTAAACTTCTTCTTCCAACCTATGCCATAATACTTATTTCCCCAGCACTATAGTCACCGTTAACAGTCCTGGTTCCCACATGCAGATAAAACCTGAGTTTAAGTATGTAATTTTTGTCAGAAAGATTATATGCGAAATTGTCTTCATAAAATTTGTCTATACGAGCTACTTCTTTCTTAATTTCTGCGGTTTTTGGAAAAACTTTCTTCATAAAATCATAATCAGTCTGCTTTTTTAGAGACTTTAGCATTTCCCATTATATCAGAAAATATCAGATTCATATTATCATCAGTATAGCTTAAATCATTATAATTGCCATACCCATTACGATCATCTTTCCCTCTGCTTCTTTTCAGATCTGCAATTTGATAATTGACTTCAATATTCATTCTTTAATATTCTCCTTAAATAATTTACCATATTTTTTTCTTAATAGCTGTGAGCATCCTGTTCCTTGTTCCGGGTGCATGTTTTTCAATCTCCTTTATTAAACATCTGACGTAATTTCTTTCTGTATTACCATCAAACGGGCATGGATTCTTAATTATCGGGAACTTCTTCTCTCCGGCAAAACTCAACACCCTTCCTGCCGTTACATATATGAGTGGTCTTATAAGCGTAAGACAAGTGTCATCATATCTTGTCACAGGTTCAAACGATGAAAACCTTCCTTCATATATCAGAGATAACATCATGGTCTCTATTGCATCATCTTCGTTGTGAGCATAAGCCAGCTTATTACAACCAAGTTCCTTTGCCTTCTCACCAAATGCACCTTTTCGCAGTCTGCCACACAGTGAGCACCCTGCCTCACCTATCATCTGGGATATCTCTGTCTTTACAACATAATATTCCACATCATACTTATCACATACTTCCCTGATCTTTTCTGTATCAAAGCCCTCATATCCAAGATCGACCGTGATCGCTATAATTTCAAAATGTTTGGGATAAAAACTTCTCAATCCACTCAACGCACTAAGAAGTGTATAAGAATCCTTTCCTCCGGACATTCCGACAGCTATCTTATCTCCTTCATCTATCATATTATAGTCATCTACAGCCTGTCTGACATAGCTGTATAACTTCTGTAGCTTCATATAACAAGTTTCCCCATCCTTTAATCATAAATATATGCAACTATTTTCATCCCTCATGGTTGCAAATCTTCTACAATCTGTCGCGCAACAACTCCCAAAACATCACGGCACTTGCCGCACCGACATTTAACGAATCAACCATGGGATTCATGGGAATCATGGCAACATGATCACTTCTTAGTATTGTATCTTCGCAAAGACCATATCCCTCATTTCCCAGAATAACAGCGAGCTTATCATTTGCCTTTATCTGAGGGGAATTAATACTGACCGCCTTATCAGAAAGTGCCATTGAAACTGTTGCAAAGCCGGCATCTGACAGCTCCTCAATATAATCAGTCTGTTTATCTGTCCGTGTCCATGAAATCTGAAAAACCGTACCCATACTGACACGTTCTGCTCTCCTGTATAACGGATCTGAACAATTATACGTCAATATTACTGCTCCCACTCCCATTGCTGCTGCTGAGCGGAATATCGCACCGACATTTGTAGGGTTCTGAACATTTTCAAGAACTGCAACAAGCTTCTTGTCTGCGACAATATCTTTTAACAGTGCAAGAGGTTTTCTCCGCATTGCCGAAAGAATACCGCCTGTAAGAGCATATCCTGCAATATCCCTTAAAACCTCATCATTACCATGATATATAGGTATATCTTTGCACGAATCATATACATACCTTGTATCTTCATCAATATTATTAACCGCAGTCAAAATAGATATTGGTTCATATCCCGCTTCTATAGCACGCCTTATAACCTTAGAGCTCTCGCATATAAATATCCCCGGTGCTGGTTCATTTATCCTTAAAAGTCTTATCTCATTACGCTGTTTATAGACCTCTAACTCAGGCAGATCCAGACTTTCTATCTCTATAAAATTATATGTTTTGTTATCAGTACTCATCTCTATTCTTCCATATCAAAAGCCTAGATTTTCGCCTACAAGAATAACGTGTATTCTGTCATCATGACGCGAAAAACGGGTTATAAGAAATTGGCAGCAGATGGTGTCCGGCGATTTACAATTCATACACGAACCGGTTTTGGCACATGGAGTTGACAAATTAAAACGCTGTGCATTAATAGGTGCTGCAACATTTCTTGCCCTTTTCATGGCTCCATCAACATCATCACATATCTTATTCATTCCTACAATAAATAATACCTTTCTCGGTCCCTGCGCTATAGCCGATACTCTGTTGGAATTACCGTCTATGTTAACAATTACACCATCCTCTGTAATTGCATTAGCACTGGACAAAAAGAAATCCGCATCGTAAGCCGCAAGCATTGCAGCACGTTTATCATCTGCAGCATCTCTGTCAATAAAATTATAATTACCTTTCTTCAAGGCCTCGACCAAGCCTATTTCATGTACACTCATACCTCCGCCCATAGAGACAGATGAACCCTCTGGTATGATCTCAAGAGCTTTAGCCAGAGCTTCTTTAACATCAGCCGTATAATATCCCGACATATTACGAGACTCAAGGCCCTTAATAACCTTCTGTGCCAATAATTCATTGCGCTTAATAATATTCTCATTCATGATCATATATCCTCCCACTCAATCAAAATAATAGCGTCAATTGATCATCCCCTAATTAATATCTGTCTCATTTTATCACATGTAGTTCAAAATATAAAGATTATCAGAAAAATCTACTATTTTGAAACAAAGTTTCTTAATTATATAAAAAAGCGATGATGAAAACATCACCGCTTTTTTCTACAGTATAATAATTAACCACAAAAGATTGTAAAGATTAAATTTCTTCACGTTTTTTACAAACAACACAGCAGTTGCTGCAACCGGTGTTGTCTGTGAAACTGTTGGCTGCTCCGTTGTTGCAGGTTTTACCGCAACCGATGTCGTCTGTGAAACTGTTGGTTGTTCCGTTGATTCGGTTTCTGTCACAGCCGGCGTCTGTACATCCTTTTGCTTTGCAACCGTCTTTACAGTGAAGTCAATGTCCGTATCCACATTACCGTTCTCATCCTTTGTAAAGGTCAACTTCTTAGATACAGGAGCACTTACCTTTTAACCATCAATATAAAAATCATATCCCTCTTTTGGCGTAATGGTCAATGTATAATCACCTTCCGGAATACTGTCAGAAACTCCATCCTATTTCAAGTAATATTTTATTCTTTTATTTCATCTCCAACCATATCCTCTTCGGTTATACTTCTGATTACCCTGCACGGATTACCTGCCGCTATACTGTTAGCCGGTATATCCTTAGTCACGACACTTCCCGCTCCTATAACACTTCCTGTACCAATAGTAACCCCACCACATACAGTAACATTTCCCGCAATCCAGCAATTATCCTCTATAACAATTGGTTTTCCATACTCCTTATCCGTAAGAACTCCATCCTCTTTGAAATATGTATTTCTCTCCTGCCATCTCAATGGATGCATCGGTGTCAAAAGAGATACATTAGGTCCAAAAAAAACATCCTTGCCTATCTTTACCGGACACACATCAAGAACTGTAAAGTTAAAATTAGCATACGTACGCTCACCAATACTTGTGAAGCATCCATAATCAAACTGTATCGGTCCTTGTAAATATGCATTCTCTCCCATATCAGGAATCAACTCCTGTAATATAGCTGTCCTTTTCTCAACGTCTGTTTCCGGTGTCATATTATATTCCATCGAAAGATTGTGACTTTTTGTACGTAAATCACTTAGTTCCTTATCAGAGGGATCATATAATTTCCCGGAAAGCATCTTCTCTCTTTCAGTATCCATAACTATTGCTTTTCTCCTTTTTTAAATTAAAATTTTTAATAATTTCAAGCTTCTCTTTACGTTTCATCCTCTTTATTTCAATTTCTCTTTTCAAAGCTTCTGATTTGTTATCACACATCTCATAATAAACCAGCTTAACAGGAAGCCTTGATCGGGTGTATTTAGCGCCCTTTCCCTTATTATGAGTATTCATTCTTTTATAAAGATCAGATGTCCAGCCGGTATATAACGTCCCATCCGAGCATTCAACCATATATGTATATACCTTATCCTTCATTTTTTTACAATCATTCACTTAATCAACTCCTCCAAATTTATCCTCTGTTTTTCATACTTTTTATTCTATTATAACCCCTAAGATAAAAATACCAATACCTAACCACAACATACATATTGTGATTAAATGTAATTTTTTATCAAAGACATTAAACT
This sequence comes from uncultured Clostridia bacterium, assembly GCA_946186175.1. Classification (GTDB taxonomy): domain Bacteria; phylum Bacillota; class Clostridia; order Lachnospirales; family Lachnospiraceae; genus CAG-590. The sequence continues at coordinate 5,739 of CAMHMG010000131.1, forward strand.
TTTTTTGCAAACGCCCTTATGAATTAGACCAGTTATAACAAATTTCTATAAAATATGGAGAAAAATTATGAAAAAACAGTATGATGAATGGAATGCCAAACACATCCAAAATCACCGGAAATGATGAAGTAGTCATCTTTGCAAAGCTCCGTCTGTTCAGTAAAGTTATGCCTGTTTAGTTTCTTAATATCATAATCCTCATAACAGTTCACACCTCCAACAAGGTCATAAATGCTCTTTAATCTTTATTAATTTTATCACAAAAACATTGCATATGCACTACTAATTCAAAAGATACAAACCTTAATAATAATGCTGCAGTTTGGGTCTGTCTGTAATATGTCGTTTGTTTTTACCACCATTTCATATTATATTACCACAATTATTGTTCATCATAAATGATTGTTTTTATAATATCACCTACTACTGACAAGCTATGGCATAATTATTCCCGTTTATTTCCATTTGACACCCCGCCAAATCATGTATACACTTATTGTATTAATAGGGATATGTTTATGTCGATAGCAAAAGTATTTCAAAGTGGCAACAGTCAGGCAATCAGAATTCCTAAGGAAATATATACCAATCAAAGCGAATTTATTATCAGGAAAATAAACAACTGTTATTTGCTTGTTCCAGCAGATGACTCTTGGACTTAGCTGTGCCAAGTTTTGGGGGATACATCTGATGATATAATCTTCGACAGGGACCAGCCGTTTAGCCCGGAATTAACAGAAAGAGAGCTTGAATATGGTGCAGCATAAAAGCAAATGGGACAAAAGAATTTGAACGTATCCCTAATTTGAAGCCAGAAGATTGGACAATTTATTTCGCCCATAGCAACAAGAAAGGAAAACACTATGTGCACTCGTTACTTTATGGATGATGCTCCATCAGAACTTTCGGATATAATCGAAGCGGCAATGAAGTCTCCTCTTGCCGATAAGTTCAGGACAAAATACGGGAGACCCGTGGTAACCAGCGGTGAAGTGCGCCCAACAGATATCGTTCCGGTAATAGCTCCCAATAAAAGCGGAATCCGTACTGTATATCCTATGCGCTGGGGGTTTAGGAATCCTGACCATGATTCCACCATATTCAACGCAAGGGTTGAGACAACAGGAAGCAAGCCGACATTTAAAGACGCTTGGAAATCGCACAGATGTATAGTTCCCGCATCATACTATTTTGAATGGGAACATTTTAAAAGCGATAACGGAAAAGAAAAAACAGGTGCTAAGTATGCCATTCAACCGAAAGGAGCTACAATGACGTGGCTATGCGGATTATATCGCATCGAGAACGGATTTCCTGTATTTGTGATTCTGACTAGAGAACCAAGCGAAAGTGTTCGTTTCATTCATGACAGGATGCCTATGATACTGCCACAAGCTAATATTAATGATTGGATTAGTCCTGAGACCAATCCTACCACTATGCTTAAATATGCTCTTGATGATATGATCACCGAAAAGGTAATTGATGATAAAAGCCAGATACCTAATCAGTTGATGTTTGATATATAAATTCAATTATTCACACACAGGAAGGATATTATATGCGAAAATATGCTTATCTTAAACAACCAATCAAATGTAATAAAAAAGTTTTTATTTATAAAATTATGCTCCATAAGACAGAAAATGAAGGATTATATCTCTATTATTACTGTAGCATAGATGATATTTAATGTTCATTAATAATATTGTTTCTTGCACTGTTCTAAAAATATTTAACACATAATCTATAGAAGAATTTTTCCTCTTCAATAAAACAACTGTTTTACTGAACAATAGCTATTACCTAAAACTACTATCATTTTTTAACGCATTTTCATCAAAAAGTGTTCACGAAGCAAAAACAACCTTTTACTGAACAGAAGGGAACGATTACTATGGGAAAGATGTACTGATACGCACGATGCTCTACAAATGAAACACGTCAGGACATTAACAGGCAGAAAAGAGAACTTAACTATTGAATGATTTTTTTAATCATTCCATACAGTTGAAATTAAGATTTCAACAGTCCAACTTCCAACATTATCAGTATTATAACCTCTTACCCTTATATAATATGTTTTATGTTAAATTTGTAATTTTAACTTTCCATACTTAATCTTTATCTTACCGACTTTAGTTTATATATCATCATGCTCTCCTGCATCGTGATAACTAATTTCACCATCAAAGTGTTCATGCCATTTATCAATTATTTTATCTGTACTCTCTTCAATAACAGTTAATATTCTTTTTTAATCTTTTTGTGGAATTTGACTATTATTATTATCTAATTCAACTGAACATCTTCATTTATCCACGCTTTTGTGCTATGTTTAGACGGAACTTTAGATATATGAACATGAACTGGCTCTAAAGGTTCATTTTCATTACTTCAAAAATATACCTTATATCCATAGGCAGTAATTATGCTAGGCATAACTCATTCTCCTTTTCGTCAACATATTCTACAATATCTTCTTTCATCTTTTCAATTAATTTTGTATAATGAATAATTTTATCTTTATCATTCGTTTCTTTTTTGATAATATTTACATTTTTATCCTGTCCCCACTCCTCAATGGGATAAGCATCCAAAAGCGCATGATTCTCATGGTTACCGTCA
>CAMHMG010000132.1 GCA_946186175.1 uncultured Clostridia bacterium
CACCCATTTCTTTCAAAGTATCCTCGATTAAAGCATCCTGCTTACTCTCGTCTATCTGCTGCTCAATTATCTTAGCCGCCATTGCCGTTGCAACACGTACAATCTCTTTACGCATATCATCCGAAACCTTCTCTTTCTCGAGTTGGATTTCCTGATTGGCACGTTCAACAATTCTTGCCGCCTCGGCATTAGCCTCCTCTATTATCTGCGTTTCCTTCTTACGCCCACGCTCTCTGGCACTCGCAAGAATCTCTTCCTTTTCTTTATCGATGGCTTTGAGTTTCTCATCATACTCCGCCTTTAACGCAGCTGCATCTGCCTTATCCTTAGTGGCAGATTCAATATCATTTTTAATCCTTTCGGTACGGTTCTCCAAAACCTTCTTAACAGGATCGAACAATATCTTAGATAGCAGGAAGAAGAGGATGAATATCGAAATACCTTGAATGATAACATCGCTTATGAGCTGTGGAGAAAGCTCTAAAATGTGATCGCCGTAGTTTGAAAGCAGCATCACCTGAGCGCATCCAAGTCCTGATAATATATTCATCAAGAAATAATCCTCCTTGTTAAAAATGTTGTATCTATAATTCCTGTACTGAACAGTTATTATAACTCTTTATGATTACAGCTTTAAGAATCTTGACAACATAGGATTACCATACATCAAAAGCAAGGCAACAACCAAACCGTAAAGACCTGTTGTCTCTGCAACTGCCTGTCCAAGAAGCATAGTAGAAACAATATCTCCTCTTGCTCCCGGGTTACGTCCAACTGCTGCAGCGCCCTGTCCTGCTGCTATACCCTGTCCAACACCGGGACCAATACCTGCGATCATCGCAAGTCCTGCACCAATTGTGGAACATGCCAAAATTAAACCTTCGTTAGTAATCTGATTCATAAAAATCATACCTCCATTAAAATATTTTTCTTTGTTCACTCCCCAATTTTGTCTGACACAAATACCATTGTCAGCATTGAGAATACATACGCCTGAATCGCTCCCGAGAAGAGATCGAAATAGGTGTGTAGTGCTGCCGGAATACCAATCTTTACAAAGATCGGCAATAATCCGTAAAACAATGCCATCATAACCGTACCTGACATTACGTTACCGAAAAGACGCAATGACATGGAGATCGGTGTAGCAAATTCTCCGATCAAGTTAATCGGAAACAGGAATGGCAATGGCTGAAACAATCCTGTTATTGCACCGAACTTATTACATTTGAAATTGTTATACTGAATCATACAAAATGTAATCAAAGCCAGTGAAAATGTTGTACCATAGTCAGCAGTTGGCGGTCTTAGACCAAACAAACCGGATATGTTAGATAACAATACAAATAAGAACAGTGTTCCTATATAGTTAATGTACTTACCGGCATGGCTTCCCATGGTTGAGCCGACAAAGCCCTGTAATGTCTCTACAGCAAACTCTACAACATTCTGAAGTCCCGTAGGCACTTCGTCCGCATGCATAATCTTCTTCCTGGCGATAAGAGCAAATATGACTATCGTGGTCATAATGATCAGCATACATACATGTGATGTCGTAAGGTACACTGTAGTACCCATGAACTCATATGGCACTAAATGATGGATGGAGAAATCAACATCCCCATCAGATGCCAAAAACATCGGCAGCGTTCCGTATCCCATTCCTTCACCTTCCTTTCTGTAATTATTGTATATACTCTATATAAAAATAGTTGAGCTATAAAGTATCACGTTTTATCCCCGACAATATCTTTATCTTCCATATCTATATTATTACCAATATCTCCGGTATCAGAAGTTGTTATTTCTTCATCCTCATCATCCTCAATGACACGTGATAAGGTCTCCTCGTCTGTTATAAAATCCTCAGGGTACAGACGACGCAGGAAGAATGGAGCAAAAAGCGCTCCTATCTTTAACCCGAACAATCCGAGTACTATGGTTATAAAATTGATATCATCTATTAAAAGTCCCGGAAGCATCACAACAACCATTGCAAGTAATCTCAATAATGTCTGTGTTCTCACATACTTAGTCGCGCCATCTGCGGAATAATCAAATGCACGATTAAGTGTCCACGCCATATGGGTAAAAATGATAATTGCTGCGACAACTCCTATTGCAAGCCCTGCCGTATAAGGAAGAATATCACCCGAAAAAAAGATTCCCACTATTTCGACCACCGCCGCATATACAAGCAGGGCGATCAAGAATCCTATGAATGTTTCCTTAACCAGCTTCATATTCTCTCAACTCCTATATGAATACATGTAACTGTTCATATAGTATCTTGCACTTACTGCAAGATACGTACGAAAAGGTATATTATGAGAAGTACTTCGTACATTCTCATAATCTCGAAAACTTCGTTTTCTCGTTATCTTATCGGGTGAAAGTAAAGTCTGCGCTTTGCTTGACATTCCTTTCCTTCCGATAAGATATATTATACGATACGAATACATTATTAATGTACACATACTCTATTATTTTAACAATTTTTATAGAAAATGTCCATGAAATACTTAAATTTTTTTGAACTAATTATAAAATGTTTCTAATCAAATTTTTCAATCTTCTGTAAAGGCCCATAAAATGTCATAAAATTACGACAATAAACTGTCGGAAACACTTGCATTGATGCATAAAAAAAGATACAATGTATTTAATCTATTTCGTTTATTGCATAAGGAGGATTACTATGACTTTCGAAAATCAGGCAATGAGTATCACATCTCAGTATAATAACAGTGTTCACATCAAGGTTATCCCGGGACACTTCGCAACCAATCACTCCCATATCACACACTATATTGATATGACAACGCTTAAGGCCCGCCAGTCTATGGCTCGTGCAGCAGCCAAGTCAATAGCAAGCGAATACATGGGAACAACCGTTGTCGATACTATCATATGTATGGATGGAACCGAAGTAATCGGTGCATATCTTGCAGAGGAATTAACTGATTCAGGAATCAGATCAATGAATCAGCACCAGGCAATGTATGTTGTCACTCCCGAATTTAATTCAGTAGGTCAGATGATCTTCCGTGACAATCTTCAGCCAATGATCAAGGGAAAGCATTGTTTGTTCCTCTTAGCATCTGCTACAACAGGACGTACAATCGAGCGTAGCCTTGAATGCGTATCTTATTACGGCGGTATCGTAGCCGGTATTTCCGCTATTTTTTCTGCTAATGAGATGATTTCCGGACAGCAGGTACACACCTTATTCAGAACAAAGGATATTCCTAATTATAAGACTTATCCTCATAACCAGTGTCCACTCTGCCAGAGCGGTCACAGAATCGAAGCGATCGTTAACAGCTACGGATACTCAAAGCTTTAAAGCGTTATGAGATGCACGAAGTGTTTCTCAATAATATAATAATCAAAGGAGGAGACTATAATGGACAAGTACTTCTGCAACCCTTGCGGTTACACCTACGATCCCGAGAAAGGAGATCCTGAGCACGGAATTGCACCCGGAACAGCATTTGAAGATATTCCTGACGATTGGCGTTGTCCAATATGTGGCGTATCAAAAGATATGTTCCAGAAAGTGATCTAAACGCAGCATATATATGGGGTATATATGCACAATAAAATAACTCCCGTAAGAATCAACTTACGAGAGTTATTTTTATTCTAAAAATCTATATCTGATGTCTTACTACCTTGTATTCGTCACCATCTCTGTAATATGGACAACCCTTGAAACCGTTAGTCATCAGTCTTCCGTAATCATCCTCATCCATATTAATATCACATACATATTCCTCATACTCGTCATCGTACATCAAATATGCGCAAGTATCACAAGACCCTACACTACTCACCGGATCAGTCCTTCCCCTTCTTCAATGAATCATAATATGATTTGTATCTGTAGCAGGTTCTCTGGCTAAATGGTACCTTCTCAACTATCTCATGCATATTAAGACCCTTCTCATAAAGCTCAACAAAGGATTCATATGATTTCATCCAGGTAGCATCATGTTTTCTCCTTCCACCCCAGTCACGGCTGCGGAACATCTCAAGTTCTTCCTTCATTTCCTTGTTCTCTTTTTCAAGCTTCTTAATCAATTCTTTTGCTTCTTCTAACGTAATGTTCTTCTTCATTCTTTTTCCTCCTATAATTAAATCACAGATTATTTATAAAACTCTGTAATTATTAATTCACTGTTTAGGTGTATTATATCTGTCAGCTCATGGCTGTTATTGGTCTATTAATATTGAGGTGCCCTTAACCTCTCTTCAAACTGTTCTCGCGGCAACGGTTTATCAAACAAAAATCCCTGCACTATATTACACTCTGTATCTTTCAGGAAATCAACCTGTTTCTCGGTTTCAACGCCCTCACATATTACAATACGGTCTAAGTCTTTGATCATACGGATAACATTTTCCACAAGGTTCGTACCGTTCTGCTTGTCATCGCCCATATTGTCAAAGAACGACTTGTCAATCTTGACAACATCAACGTCAATATCCTTAAGCATTGATAGAGAAGAATAACCTGTTCCGAAATCATCGATAGATGTATATATTCCGGCAGCACCCATATCGTGAACAAATTTATCAAGTGAGTTAAAATCCGAATAGCCCGACGATTCCGTAAGCTCTACCTCAATGTAGTCCGAACTTACATTATATCTGCCTGCCATCTCTAAAACCTGTTCCGAGAGTTTTGGATTCTTAAGGTGCATCTTCGAGAAATTCGAGGAAATCCTGACAGGCGTAAGTCCTTCATCGAGCCACTTTCTGATATCCTTACAGACCTGCTCAAACACAAAGAAATCAAGCTCCGTAATCTTTCCTTCTCTTTCAAGAATAGGAATAAATTGTCCCGGTGATATCATCTTCCCATCCTTGATCCATCTGACAAGTGCCTCTGCGCCGCACAGACTCTTATCATCAATATTGACCTTAGGCTGGTAAAATACTTTAAACTCGCCATCCTTTATTGCCTGCTTATAATTGCTTAAGATTGCTTTCTCCTCCATCATCTGCGCACTCATCGACTCTGAATACCATGCGTAATCGTCGGAATCCACATTTCTGGTAGAATTGACTGCCAATGTACAATTATTCATTACTCCGCTTAAACTATCATTCTCATCAATGGAATACATTCCACATCTGGAGTAAATGCGGAGCAACTGTTTGGTATTTTCAATCTCAACACTGAGCTCAAGTGGCGAAAGCACATTGAGAATTACATCCTCGCGTCCCTTTTTCACCAGCATAAGGAAGTTGTCGTTACCGGTCCTCGCAACATATTCACCACGAACAAGGAGCCTGTTCAAATAATTGGCATATCTTCTTAATATCTCATCGCCCTTATTAAAACCAATCTGCCGGTTAATATACTTGAAATCCTTAACATTTACAAGCATACCGGTATAGTCCTTCAATTTGTTATTTCTCTTCAATCTCTGGGCTACATCCTTAAGCTTGTTCTCATTAAATATCTCAGTTAACGAATCCCGCAGCATCATATCACGTGCGATCATCACTAATGTTACAACACTGATAAGGGCAAATATCGTAATAAGTGTGATAATGACAACTCTCAATCTGGAAAGTCGATTCATTATATCAGCAGTTCTGATATCACATCCAACTATACCCACAACCTCACGCTCTGAGTTAAATATCGGCGCATATGCACTGAAGAAACTGCCCCATTTATCCTTGATAAGTTTTTGATCGCAGCTAACTTGTCCGTGAAATGCAGGCTCCATAGCCTTAACAATCTCATATTCTTCGCCGAACTCAGCAGGATCATCCGGATCCGCATCAACAACAAATGTTACCGTCTCTCCTTTCAGGCGCATTGTATATATATACTGCAGCATATTATAGTCGGTATATTTTGTAATAGACTCTAACACCTCATAATATGCATCATCCTGCTTTGATTCTATCTTTTCAAACTTGTCACCGTCTATCTCATTAGCAGCGATAACTGCCAGTCCCATCGCATTAGACTTACTCTGATCGACCATCATATTGCCGACTTTATAGTATATAACTATTCCCAGCAGAATAAATGATACAAATCCAGCCAGTACTATATACAGAGAATATCGTTGATGCAGACGCAATATTTTCTTTTCCATAACGATATCCTCCTTTCTGTAATACTACACTCCAGGTAATTGCGAACACATATATATTACTATCTTATTTCTGCACCATGAGGCACCTCAGTTTCTGTAGTTACGATCGACAGCTTTCCTTCTGCATCTTCTGCACATAGGATCATTCCCTGAGACTCAACTCCGGCAAGCTTTGCAGGCTTTAAGTTGGTAACAACAACAACCTTCTTGCCAACCATATCCTCCGGCGAGAAGAAGTTCTTGATTCCCGATACGATCTGTCTTACCTCACTGCCTATCTTAACCTGGGAACAGAGAAGCTTCTTAGAATTCTTAACCTCTTCACAGGCTATAACCTCTCCAACCCGCAACTGAACTTTGTCAAAATCATCTATTGTAATCTCTGGTTTCTTCTCTGCAAGATCAATTCCCGGATTACCCTCAACAACTTCAACCTCCGGTTCCGGATCCGGCGTCATTTCTTCCACCTTCTTAAGAACCTCTTCGATATCAAGTCTTGCAAACAGAATCTCCGGAGTCTCTGTAACCTTAGTTCCAGACTTATATCCTCCAAAACGTACCATATCATTGACTTTTCTCTTAGGAGAATTGAGCTGTGCCAATATCTTCTCAGAAGTCTCAGGCATGTATGGTTCAAGAAGTGTTGCGCCAATTACTATACTCTCTACAAGATTATAGAGAACTGTTGCCAATCTGTCCTGCTTGCCCTCTTCCTTTGCAAGTGCCCAAGGCATTGTCTCATCAATATACTTATTACATCTCTTAAAGAGATTGAATATCTCAGTTATCGCATCCGCAACTCTCAATCTGTCCATTGCAGTAGAGACACGGATTCTCGTATCCAATGCATACTCGATAAGTTCCTGATCGACTTCCTCAGCAACCTTCTTGTTCTCAACAATTCCGCCAAAATATTTATTAGACATTGAAACTGTACGATTAACAAGGTTACCTAAAGTGTTAGCCAGATCTGAGTTAAGGCGCTCTACCATAAGCTCCCATGAAATTACACCATCATTTTCAAAAGGCATCTCATGAAGTACGAAATATCTTACGGCATCAACACCGAAAAGCTTGACCATGTCATCTGCATAGATAACATTACCCTTCGACTTACTCATCTTACCATCGCTCTGAAGAAGCCACGGATGACCAAATATCTGCTTAGGTAGCGGAACATCTAGTGCCATAAGCATGATCGGCCAATATATCGTATGGAAACGAAGAATATCCTTACCAATCAAATGCAGATCTGCCGGCCAATACTTATCGTATAGCTTGTCACTTCCACCTCCGACATCATATCCAAGTCCTGTAATATAGTTTGAAAGCGCGTCTATCCAAACATATATAACATGCTTAGGGTCAAAGTCTACCGGGATACCCCATTTAAATGAAGTACGCGATACGCAAAGATCCTGAAGACCGGGTTTCAAGAAATTGTTCATCATCTCATTCTTCCTTGATTCCGGCTGAATGAACTTAGGATTATCCTCGATATATTTAATGAGTCTGTCCTGATACTTGCTCATTTTAAAGAAATAAGCCTCTTCCTTAGCAGGAGATACCTCTCTTCCACAATCAGGACATTTACCATCTACAAGCTGCGATTCAGTGAAAAATGATTCACATGGTGTACAGTACATACCCTCGTATTCGCCCTTATAAATGTCACCCTTATGATAGAGTTTTGAAAAAATCTTCTGTACCATCTTCTCATGATCTTCGTCTGTAGTTCTGATGAACTTGTCATATGAGGTATTCATCAGATCCCAGATTCTCTTGATCTCACCGGCAGTCTCATCCACAAACTCCTTAGGTGTCACTCCCTTTTCCTGTGCTTTAAGTTCTATCTTCTGTCCGTGTTCGTCTGTTCCTGTCTGAAAACGAACATCAAAGCCTACGAATCTCTTATATCTTGCGATACTGTCTGCTAATACGATCTCGTAGGTGTTACCAATATGCGGCTTGCCCGATGTATAAGCAATCGCAGTGGTAATGTAGTATGGTTTCTTAGCCATCTGTCATGTCCTCCTTATTATCCGAATGAAAGATTTCGGAGTTATTATGCAATTAATTGACAGAAAATGTTCTGCCAAAGTATATCTATTATATCATAAGCTT
>CAMHMG010000133.1 GCA_946186175.1 uncultured Clostridia bacterium
TTTTATATTTTAATCCTGTCTCCTTATGTTCAAAAAGCAAAAATCCCTTACAATGTTGAGTCAATGATGATGTATCACTTATATTAAAAATATTCGGATATAGTATTCTACCGCTGTTAATTGTTTCGTATGGCAGTGGATATGACTCTGTCTTTAAAGTATCAAAAGTTTCAATTCTTCCACAACGTGATATCTTCAAGTATTTACTTTCATCACTGACAATTAAACTATTATTATGTATATACATAAAAAATACAGGTATATCTAATTGAGCTATTGTTTTATGGTTGTATTTTATGTAGCTATGAGCTCCTTCTGATATTACACTTCAATCATCTTCTTGAAAATTCAAAGTATAATCCTTATCTTGTTCTCTTATCACATAATCATCATTTAATATACGTTCATTATATTTCATGACAACCCTCCTGTTATAATCTGTCTATAATACAGCCATGTGGAAAATCTAGGGTTAACCGGTTTAGCACCAGACCAGACTCTTGGATTTCAACATTGGTTCCGAAGCATTTACTTTTTCAGACATACGTTTTTACTGTTATTACCTGTGCTGTTAATCTTAAGCTCCCTGATACCACTGATAAATCTTGAAAGTGTAGAATAACCGAATTCCTTGACATTGAAATCAGGATATTGGGTATGTAGCTTTCTTCCTATGATAGCAAGCTCTACACCGTCCTTGCCACTCTTCTCGACCATATCGATGATATAATTTGTCACCTCATCACGGAGTGTACTGTCTTCGCGTACTTTGACAATAACTGTACTGTTCTTCTTCTTGAGTTTGAAATTGTCCATATCCTCAATAAAAGTTGAAAGAAGCCTGTAACCGTAATTTCTAACATCAAAATCAGAATACTTCTTCTGAAGTCTTGAACCGATCTCACCAAGACCTGTATCCCTGCCTTTGTTATTATTTTCAGAAATGATTTCTATTATTGCATTCTCAATAACTGACTGAGACAATATATTTTCAGCCTTTCTCTTCTTTCTATCGGATACTTCGCCAACTTCTGTCTCATCTTCAGACTCATCAAGCAAAAGCTCAAGATCTGTAAATACAGAACAGGCAGCCCTGAACGACTTCGGTGTCTTATTCTCACCCATTCCTATAACTTCCATTCCCGACTCCCTAAGTCTGCTGGCAAGCCTTGTAAAATCACCGTCACTTGATACAATACAGAAACCGTCTACATTTTTGGTATATAGAATATCCATCGCATCAATTATCAGAGTGCTATCCGTAGCATTCTTCCCGACAGTATTCCTAAACTGCTGAATAGGCGTAATGGAATTCTCCATCAGCTCATTCTTCCATTTGTTATTCTGTGTACTGGTCCAGTCTCCGTATATTCTCTTATAAGTAACCACTCCATACTTTGTCATTTCATCAAGAATACTTGTTATATACTTAGATGAAATGTTATCCGAATCTATCAAAACCGCAAATCTTCTGTCTTCCATCTTACACCTCATTTTATTAATCATTCTTTCTTCTATCCGCTCGGAACACTCCGATTCCGGCACGCATTACACTATTATTTCCATATTTGCTACGTATTTTATCCAATGCTTTATCAAGGTTTCTCTGCTTTTCTTTCGCCTCTTCACCAAACAGAGACATCTGCCGGAAGCCATCCGTATCAATATCTGAAGCAGAGAGGCCTATCAGCCTAATTGGTTCTCCCTTCCAGACTTCCTTCATAAGCCTAACCGCCATATCGTATATCTCCGACGTTATATCGGTAGAGTATTCCATCTTCCTCCCATGTGAATGTCGCTTCATATCACTGGTACGGTATATAACAGTAATAGTAAATGCCTTCACTTCATCTGCTCTTAGCCGTCCGGCAACTATATCAGCTTCCGCCAGAAGCAAATGATTCACAGTATCAAAGTCTGTCACATCATCCTCGGTCGTATTCTCAACGCTGTAACTCTTAGCTTCTCTCTCTTCATTTACTACAAGGGAATCATCTATTCCATTTGCTGCATTATAAAGGTAATGTGCTGCCTTTTCCCCAAATGTATTATACAGTATTCTCCCATCAGCTTTGGCAAGTTCTCCGATAGTATTTATATTCATATCTATCAGTTTCTTAGCTGTAGACTGACCGCAGCCAAAAAGTTCTCCGACAGGAAGAGGCCACATCTTATCTGCTATCTCATCCGGAAATAGTGTATGTACCTTATCCGGCTTCTCAAAATCACTGGCCATCTTGGCACACAGCTTATTCTTGGCAACCCCAACATTTACAGTAAACCCAAGCTCATCACGAATTCTGTCCTTCATCTCATGGGCAAGCTTTATAGGATCAGGATAAATCCGCTGCATTCCGCTCATATCCATAAAGACCTCATCAATGGAAAATGACTGCATAAGCGGTGTGTATTCATTCAAGATGCTTTTAAAGGCATAGGACATTTTCTTGTAAAGCTGAAAATCCGGCTTGACAACTATAAGATCAGGACATTTACGCAGTGCAGCAGCAACAGACTCACCTGTCACAATGCCGTACTTCTTGGCAGGGATAGATTTTGTAGATACTATGCTGGTACGCCGATTTGGATCACCGCCAACACATGAGGGAACATTCCTTAAATCCAATGTCTCACCCTTTGAAAGACGGTTCACAGCCTCCCATGAAAGAAATGCACTATTCACATCCACATGAAAAATAATTCTATCATTCATAAATCATATTTCCAACCCTTTTACATCATTCTCAATATCCTTGATTTTATCATATCTTAAGCTCTTAGTCAGCAAATAATTCAAAAACAGCCCCAAAGCAGGTATTATCTGCAATGTGGGCTTTTCGTACGTCGCAAATCGCACAAAAAAATATAGGGTGTCTTTTCAGACACCCTATACCGGAAATATCTTAATATATGCTTTCCAAGGAAATGAAAAGTATTTTCAGATGATAAATCCTTATACTTTATCGTATAAAATCTTTTGAAATCTCAAAAGACCCTCTACGAGTTAATTATGCCTCTTCAGCGATTGCAGCCTGTGCTGACATCGCCCTCAGTAGGAAATCCCACCATCTCCAATTGAGGATCCTTTTCGGTTCCTTCAACCAGACATTTTACTTCTTCCTTTGTGAAATTCATTTTCCAGATGTATCTACCATCCTGAATCTTAATCTTATCTACAAACGCATCAATAACACTATCCGGTATCTCATAACGTTTAAAATCAAACTTACATACCAATGCGTCCTTAATACCCTGAATCTTCTTATCAATCTCTTCTTCGGAATCTTCATCTTCATCATCTAACTTAGAGAGAATAGCATCTATATCTGCCACTTGTGCCTCTAAATCTTTTCTATGCCTCTTATATTCTTCCGAAGAAATCTCATCAGATAACCGCATCTCTAAAAGGCGGTCCATCTTCTCACAAATCTTTAGCTTCTTCTTATTGTACTTTAACACTTCATCTGAATTATCAACTATCGAAGCATTTCTGATTGTCTCATCTAAGATTGAATCAGCTATCTTAAGTACAACATTCTTATCTGACCATAGTGTATCAAATATAACTTGTGCCATCAAGCGTAATTTCCATTCCTGTATCATAGGTTCGGGACATATACCCTCGATACTAAGACCTTTATTTAATCTGGTCTTAACTGTTCCACTTAGAACCTGACTATGACATTGATAACTATACTTCTTTCCACCCTTACCTTTAGACCATACTTTACGGTTATAGTGATCTCCGCAAGAGCACTCGAGCTTCTTACTCCATATATCAACCGGAGGTGATATACCAGTCTTTCTATTCAAATTCTTCAGCGTCATTGACCTGGAATCAAGTTGCTTGGCAACCTTATCGAACATTTCCCTTGTTATAATAGGTTCGTGTGTTCCTTCAACGACAATCTGCTCTACCTCACCATGATTATTAATCTTCTTCTGTTCAAGATAATCCGGCACATATTGCTTTCTATATACTATGATTCCACAATAGAACGGATTCCTCAAAATTCTACTTATATTGGCCGGACTCCATCTTGTCAATCCTGTAGCAGTCTTACGTCCTCTTCTTTCTAATTCAAATCGTAACTTCTTAGAACCATATCCATTCAAGTACAGTTCATATATCATCCTTACCGTTTCGGCTTGTTCCGGATTGATTACGTATTCTCTGCCAACTCGATCATAACCCAAAATGTTACCATTCCCATAAGGAACCGCCTTCTGAAATGAAACCATCTGTCCAGCCTTAACACGAAGAGATGTCTTCTTACTTTCATTCTGTGCCAATGTAGCCATGATAGTTAGTCTTAACTCTCCGTCTTCATCATTCATTGTCCAGATGTTATCTTCCGTAAAATATACTTCTACACCTATCTTCTTGAGTTTTCTTGTCTCCTGAAGTGTATCAACTGTGTTTCTGGCAAATCGTGAAACCTCTCTAGTTACTATCAAATCAAAGCATCCAGCCTTTGCATCTTCAATCATACGCATGAAGTTCTTGCGCTTCTTAGTTGAAGTACCTGTTATACCTTCATCTATATATCGGTCATATAATTCCCAATCATCATGTTGTTTCAGGAGATTATCATAATATTGAACTTGATTGTCCAAAGCCGACAGTTGAGCTTCATGCTCAGTAGAAACTCTGGCATAAATAGCAACTTTTCTCATATGCACCTTTTCTCCTTCTATAGATACATTTCATGATATGATATTATCATATATATTGAATTTTTTCAATATTTATTTCATTATTTTTGATTATCTTTTTTGTCGCTTAACTGTATCTCTTGAAAATGTCATCTCCAAATGCTGTACATTCTTCTCCCTTTTAGACAAGTCGGCAATCATTTTATCTACCCTTTCCTTGCATCTATCGTATATATTTTTCTCTATCATGCCATCATCATACAGGCTTTTTATAAGAGCACCTGCCATCCTCACATCTTTCATCTTTTTATGGCATAAGAAACAATAGTTTGGAAATGAAAGGACTTCATCCGCCAGCACAGAATCATGATTCTTTATTATATTTGCCTTTGACACAAAATCCGTATCAAGAATTGCATACTTTACAGATACACTCACTCTATCCCATACCTCTTCTTTATTGTTTCCAGTCTATCTACATCACTCTTTATGCGGCTTTCCGGAAGTATTTCATTTTCACGATTATCATCAATATATTCCATAATGCTTCCAAGCTTTTCAGTTCCAACAGGTACTAATGACCATCTCTTTGCCTTTCCGGTTATCTTTATTCTTTTATTTATTTCACCACCCGGAATACTGATCAGTTCTTTAGCTTTCGGTTCATCAATAAGACTTTCCTCCAGAAGTCTTAGTACCATTGCTTTGTAAGGAATTGCAAAGATATCCATTAACGTCAATATATCGTCTATACTAATCTTATCTTTATCAATCCCAAAAATCCTGATCTGCTGCAACATATAATCAACAGAAGCCAAAAGAAGTCCCGCAAATGCATTTGCTTCCATTTCCTCCTCTTCTGTCGTTCCGGTATCTATCGTCTTTGCATTCAGAATAGAACCATTTTGTGCCAACTCAGAATCATCTTCTTCAAGGAAGCATCTGATATGATAAAGTTCATGAGCCGCGGCAAATATTTGTTTTGATAAAGGCAATCCGGAATTAAGCATTACAAATATGCGCCCGCCTCTTATAAAGGTGCAGGCGCATAATTCCTGGTCATCAATCGGCAACCGGACCCATTCAAGAGGCATTTCCTTTGTTCTCGCGTAGTTTTCAATCGCAGAAAAAATATCATCCTGAATAATATTGTTACCTATAAACTGGTTTGTAAAACCGGCTGCTTTCTCTTTTATCTGCTCGAACCGATTTTTATTCTTGTTGTATAATATTCCGTCAACAAAAGATTCCATTCTTACATCTCCCATGTCTTAGACATAATCTTAGCATTCTCATGGGCATTTGCATGATAAACGATCATATCTGCCAATTCATCAAGTGTCTTAAGTGCTTCTCTTGCAGATTCAGAATTAACCTTACCCATAAAAGCCTTTACAACATTTTCATCATCAGTTGCTACAGGCATCTTCATCAGATCATCCATTTTAATTTTAAAATAATCCGCAATGCTATGAAGCTCCGAAACATTAATCATTCTGGAGCCATTCAGCATTTTGCTCATTATTTGTTTGGAAACACCGATTGCTCTAGCAAGGTCAATCTGCTTTGTATTAGTCTTTTTCATTTGATTTAGAATATTGTTGGCAACTACTACATTAATATCCATCATTTTTGCCACCTCCAGAATCATTTCTTTGAATATATTATATGATTCCTGATCATTATTGTCAACATTCCAGAGACTTTTTCATTTATAATACATTCATAATCGTTCATACAGTCTCTTTTATAGAGACCACAAGCATAATATCACTCGTAAAGTGAATTTTTAAATTTTAAATCTTATACCAATTTTCTCTAACTTTTCCTGTTGTTCTTTACTCATATATTTAATCTGAAGATAATATTATAATTACTTTCGTTTTATTTAGAGCTTTTCTCAAGAACAAATCTTTCAAAATCATAATAATTCAGCTCTCTCCATATTTGCAATAATTAACTAACTATAACTTTTATAACCTGTTCTTTAGGCTTCGCCATTTCATTACATAGAATATTTACCTTTATTTCATATTCACCAGCTTTTGTGGGTAGGACGTATACTCCACTAACAAAATCCCAATCCAGATGTCTCACTTCTTCTTTATCAAAGATTACTTCCCCCGGAAATATTGAAACAACTTCATTTGAAAAACATGGATCAAGTATATCAGCAATTTTGTCGTTCATACTCAATTCATCCAAACTTATAAATTTTTCATCATTCTCTTCCGTAATAACTCCATCTGGTTCAAAGAAAACCTTATCCCGATTTTCATAAGCATTTTCCGAAAACCTAATAGTATCCTCTTCATACAACTCAGACAGTTCAGACATTGATATCACAAGCAACTCATCTGGAAATATCCAACGAATTCTTACACCTGTAGCCCTGGCATCTCCATCATTATGAATATTAAAATTAACCAAAAATCCGTTTTTACATAAATGACGAAACATTTTTACTTCTTCAAGACTACAATGTTTTTCAAGCCCTACCCTATCTCTAAAATCAATTCCACCTTCTGCATCTTTTAAATAAACTGGAAGTACCTTAAAACATATCTCATTTTCAACTATTTTAAGATTTTCATCATTTTGTTGATAATCCTGCTTTGCCTCAACCCACAAATCAGGTTTTCTATTATTCTCAAGTCGCAAATCAGCATTAAGCTTTTCAAGCATATGTACACGTTTTGTAAGTTCAAGAATACTTGAATGACTCTCCTCAATGTCAAATTCGGTAGTACGGATCCATCCGGGACGATTACCACGCAACATTGCTTTATATAATGTTTGTGATAATTGAGTACATAATTCATCAGCATTATTCCAAAACTTAACCATTCTACCGTTTTTAACTTTATTCAAAAAATCAGTTAATTTTTCCATCTTATTAGAATCAGTTTCTATTTTAGTACCATCCACTGCAGCATTAGAATCCATCACAAATGCAAAAATAGGCACACCTTTCTCTAAAGCATAATTGAACTCTTTTTCTGTATAACTGATTCCTTTATCCGGACCATATGTAATTATTGATCCATACTTTCTTCCAATAATTAAAACATAATAATCTGATGAATCAATAGTTTCTTGTATGATCTGCCACTGTTCTTCATCTGCTGCACTAAACAATTCCATACCAGCCGGAAACTGATTCATTGAAAGAATAGTATGAATCACCTTAGCTCGTACTTCCTTTAGATCCTCATAAGTAGACGAAATAAACACCTGATATTTTTTATCCATTGCATTCCCCTCATTATTTTTTGAAGCATAAACGATAATTATATGTTTATAATCCTAATTAATTGCAGTTTTAATTGTTTCCCATACCCTACGTAATAATCCATCATTCTGATCAAGCATGTTAGATCTTGAAATTATACTTAAGACATTTAAGGTTGTAATCGGCAGAGAGGGATCGGTGTAAGAAATAAGTTAATATGGATGATTAGGAGAACCCCGCAAATTTTGTTTGTGGGGTTTTCGTGTCAGATGAAAGAAT